>NZ_BBPW01000014.1:0-15357 GCF_001028545.1 Treponema endosymbiont of Eucomonympha sp.
GGGCGCAAATAATACCTAGCTCACCCTGAAACATTTGTGCCGCTGGATAGCATAAAATAAGGGTAAAAATGGACGAACATATAACACAAAACGAAGCGCTCGCCGCAGACAAATCCACCGAATTTTCGCTCCTCCCAATAAAGAAAAAGAAGTCCGGACGCGTACCCGACTTCTTCATAGCCGTGCCAGCCTTTCTTGCACTGGAAGCGTTCCAAATCAACACCGACGAGGACGACACGGGAGGGCAGCTATGGGTTCATAGACTCACAGGATATTACATAAAAAACCTGTCTGGGGGCATTTTTGCTGGTGTTCTCTCCCTCTCCGAGGAGCCCACAAGATTGTACAGAATCAGCGGGTGGGGGGACTATGTGCGAACGCTTCCAGAACGCGGTGAACTGGGCATCAATCTCGCTAAAAAGCACCCCTCGCTGCATCCCCTGACAGCACACGGTGAAGGAGAAATTTACCTGCACCGGAATAAGTTACAGGATATAATCGAAATAGCGAACCTTGCTATGAGCAAGGGCTGCGGGTTCACTGTACTCAGATTCGAAGGAATGCAGCTTGTCGACGCGGAAAAACGGAAACAGTATAGAGAAATGCTTGCAAAGGTATATGCAGGCACTTTGTTTTTGAATGCAGGCTACAGGAACGTTACGCCGTACCTTAACGCACCTTTGCCCGCCCCGCAAGCAACGTCGAGCGAAGGCATTTTTTTTGAAGGTCAGATTTTTGACGCATATGTATCTATTGCCAACTTTGTAAAGTCTGCAAAAAAATCTATCGTGCTGGTTGACAACTATATTGATGAGAGCGTCCTAACTATTTTATCAAAACGAAATAGCGGTGTGGACGCAATCATATATACGTCTAAAATTTCATCGCAGCTAAAACTTGATTTAGAAAAACATGACGCACAGTATCCACCTATCACGATAAACACATTCAAAAAATCACATGACCGTTTTCTGATTATTGACGATACGGTGTATCATTTCGGAGCGTCGTTAAAAGATTTCGGTAGAAAATGGAGCGCATTCTCAAAAACGGAGTTTAATGCTGCCGAATTGTTGCGCCGCATAAAAACCGATAAGCCAAAGGCGGCAGGGACAGCCGCACCGATACGCCCGCTTAGAGCAGTACCCCCCTGCGGAATACCGCCTTGACCCGCCCGTGAGCGTCTTTCCGGCGCGGGAAAAGGGCTTATGATATGAGTCATATTCTCCACGTCGACATAGACGCATTCTACGCTTCCGTCGAGCAGCTCGACGCCCCCGAATATCGCGGGAAGCCGGTGATTGTCGGCGGGCTGCCGGGCGACCGGCGGAGCGTCGTGTCGACCTGCTCGTATGAGGCGCGGCGCTTCGGCGTTCACGCCGCAATGCCCGTCGCGGAAGCGTACCGTTTGTGCCCGGAGGGGATTTTTCTCCGCGTCAGAATGCGCCGCTACCTCGAAAAGTCGGCGGAGGCGCTGGCGGTGTTCGGCGAGTTTTCCCCCGACGTGCAGCAGATTTCGATAGACGAAGCTTTCGTCGACCTTACCGGCACGGAGCGGCTCTTCGGCGCGCCGGAAGAAGCGGCGCGGAAGCTCAAGCGGGCGGTGCGCGAGCGGACGGGGCTGACGGTGTCCGTCGGGCTTGCGCCGAACAAATACGTCGCCAAAATCGCGTCGGGCATGTCGAAGCCGGACGGGTTTTACGCCGTGCCCGCGGGCGGGGAGGAAGCCTTCGCGCTCGCGCTGCCGCTCGAAAAGCTCTGGGGCGTGGGCGACAAGACGCGGGAGCGCCTGAAAACGGCGGGGTTCCGCACGGCGCGGGACGTTCACCGCGCCTCGCGCTCCGCGCTCGTGTCGCTGTTCGGGGAAGCGGGCGGGGCGTTCCTGTACCGCGCGGTGCGGGGCGAAGCCGCCGAGAGCTTCGGCGAGGAGCGGAAGAGCCGCTCGCTTTCCGCCGAAACGACCTTCGGCTACGACCAGACCGACCTGTCCGCCCTCGAAACAAGCCTGCTTGAACTGTGCCACACGGTCGTGTTCCGACTGCTGAGCAGCGGAAAAACGAGCAGGGCGGTGTGCCTGAAAATCCGCTACGCCGATTTTTCCACCGAGAGCGTACAGGAGACGTCGGCGCGGGAGATCTCGTCCGTTGACGCGCTCTATGAACGGGTCGCCGCGCTGTTCGGCAGGAAATACCGCCGCGGCGCGGGCGTCCGGCTGCTCGGCGTGGGCGCGCTCAACGTGACAGACGCTGCCGCGCCGGAACAGGGCGAGCTGTTCGACTTCGGTGAGCAGAAGCGGCGAGACGTGGAAAAGGCGATACTGTCGCTCCGCAAAAAGAACCCCGACGTCAGCCTTAAGAAGGCGCGGCTGTTCGCGCCGTCCGTGAAGTCGAATGCCTGAAGGCGGCTCTGTGCCTTAGCCGAATGACTATGGCGCTTTTCCGCGCGCCGGAGTTGAGGAGGATTTATGCGAAACCCTGCGCGGGCAGGGAGCGGCGCGGCGGCTTCCGCGCTGTTTGCTCTCTTGCTCGTTTCCTGCAAAACGATACGGACCGCGTCTTACGCGCTGGAAACGCCCGCGCTGGCGGCGGGAAGCTCCGTGCGGCTCGTCGTCGTCTCCGACCTGCACAGCACCGTTTACGGCACAGACCAAAGCCCTTTGCTGGACAGGATTGCGCAGCAGAAGCCGGATCTGATACTGCTGACGGGAGACATATATGACGACTCCGCGCCGGACGCGGGGGCGCACGAGGCAATTGCCGCCGACCGCTTCGGCGCGTACAAAGCCGCATTCCTGCGGCGGTTTTCTGCATAAGCGTTCGGCGGTAGCCGAACGTCCGAGTTCTCTGAAAGAACTCGGCATATATGCTTTGCCCCTATGCTTTCACCTATGGGCAAAGGCATAGAGGCACGTACCGACTGGGTTTGCCGAAAGCCGTCATGACGCGCACGCGGAACAGAGGCGCTGTCTAGGGCAGGAGAGAGGCACTGTTCTAGGCGGGAGAGAGGCTCTGTCTAGGGCGGGACAGAGACACTGTTCTAGGCGAACGAGAGGCTCTCGTGTGGGCGAACGAGAGGCTCTCGTGTGGGCGAACGAGAGGCACTGTTCCAGCCTGACGAGAACCTCCCGCGCGGGCGGCTCGCTTGCCGCCGCTTTTGCGCCTAAAACCTCTTGACAAAGCGCGAAACATGTTTTATGTTTTTATACATAGTAACTGTATTTCCGGAGGAAAAGAAAATGACCACGTTCAAAAAGGCAGCCGCAAGCGTTGCTTCAGTTATCGCCGTTGCAGGATTAGGAGCCGCTCTCTATTCCTGCGGCAGCCCGGCAAGTTCTCCAAGCGGGGATATAAGCAAAGGAAATCCTGACCGAAGGTCTTATTATAACCATATTTGGCTGGAAGGACCGGCGGGCAAGACAGAATTTGACGAAAACAGCGTGTGGGGAGCTGACGAATGGGAAAAACTATTTCACGCTTTTAAAAGAGGTGATAAAAGCTTTAAATATGGTTTCAATGGTGACAGTTATCAGGGCAGGTACGAGCGTCATTTGCGAGACGCTGGAATACCTTATATACGTAAGAATAAGGAGAGCAATGTTACTATTGTTGACGTAACAAAGATTATATCAATGGCAGGGCGTGAGCATTCAGTCATATTCGGCTGGGACATTGATTGGAAATAAAGCCTCTGCGGAACGGAACAGCGTTGCCCGAAAGGGCAGCGACCGAGTTTCTTGAGGGAACAGGCGTTCCCCGTAGGGAACGTCCGAGTTCTTTGAAAGAACTCGGCATATAGAGCGGGCTGGTGAACGGCATAGACGCGCAAGAGCGGGGCACACGCCCCGCTCTTTTTTTATGCCCGCGCGGGGAGTACCTGCCCGCCCTTGCAGGTGTCTCGTGCCCGCTCGTGCAGGTGTCTCGTGCCCGCCCGCGCAGGTGTCTCGTGCCCGCCCGCGCAGGTGTCTCGTGCCCGCCCTAGCAGGTGCCTCGTGCCCGCCCGTGCAGGAGACCGACACTAACCCGTGCGGGGGTCGGCTTCCCGCTTCTTTTACTAGCCGCCCGCCTCTATGCGGCGTTTGCCGTGCGCTTGCGGCGTGCGGCAAACTCGGTCGTTGCCCTTACGGGCAACGCGAAACTCGGTAGCAAGCCGCAGGCTTGCGGCGTATACTGCATAAACGGATAGCCCGCGTTAAGGAGCGTATATGCAGATTTCGGAATTGTCGGTGCGGAAGCCGGTAACGGTTACCATGCTGTATGTGCTGGTGTGCGTCGTCTCGCTGGTGTTCCTGCCGCGGCTGGGCATTGCGCTCTACCCGAACGTTACCCCGCCCTATATCAACGTCATGACTACCTATACCAACGCGGGACCGGAGGAAGTCGACAAGGCGGTTACGCAGGTTATCGTCAACCGACTTGAGCGCGTTGCCGACGTGAAGTCGATAACATCGCGCTCCTCGAGCGGGCAGAGCCGCATTCAGCTTGAGTTCGGCTACGACAAGAACCTGGACGAGGCGACGAACGACGTGAGCGACGCGCTCTCGCGGGTGCTGAACTCGCTGCCCGACGACTGCGGCGCGCCGTCGGTGTTCAAGTTCAGCATGAACGCGCGCCCGATTATGCGCCTCGCCGTTACGGGCGGCGCGAGCCTCGGCGAGCTGAAGACGCTCGCCGAAGACACCGTCTCGCCGCTCCTCGAGCGGGTGAGCGGTGTCGCCTCGGCGGAGGTGAACGGCGGCGCGGTGCGCGAGGTGCGCGTAGACGTGAGCAACAACCGGCTGGAAGCCTACGGGCTGACGCTCGGCACGGTGACCGCCGCGCTCGCCGCCCGCAACGTCCAGCTTTCCAGCGGGACGCTCACGCACGGCGCGACGGACTACGAAATCGTTACCGACGAGTACTTCAGGTCGCTCGGCGATATCCGGGACACGGTCGTCTCCGGCGGGGGCGGCGCGGCGGCGGTGCGGCTCAGCGACGTGGCGGAGGTGTACGAAGGCACTGAGCGCGGCAGAAGCCTCGTCTATATCAACGGGGAGCCGGGACTGTATATCAGCATTACGAACGAATCGGGCACGAACCCCTCGACCATATCGAAGGACGTGCACGCGGCGCTCGCGGGCATACGCGAAAGCCTGCCGAAAGGCGTGTCGGTCTCGGTGCTGAGCGACGACACCTCGCTCATAGACTCGACGCTGAACGAAGTATACAGCTCGGCGGTAACGGGCGCGGCGCTGGCAATGCTGCTCATATTCCTGTTCCTCCGCAACTTCCGCAGCTCGCTCATCATCGGGCTGTCTATACCGATTTCCATACTGATTACGCTCACGGCGATGGCGGCGCTCGGACTCACGATAAACATGATGACTATGTCCGGGCTGATTCTAGGCATGGGCATGACTGTCGACTCTTCAATAGTCATCATCGAGAACATTAACAAGCGGCGGAGCTGGGGCGAGAAGTCCGCGATAGCGGCGATACTCGGCAGCCGGAACATGCTGCTGGCGATTATCGCCTCCACGGCGACGACGGTGTGCGTGTTCGTGCCGGTGCTTATCTACCGGGCAGAGCTTGAGACTTTCGGCATGATGTTTCAGGAGTTGGTGGTTACCGTGGTGGTTTCGCTCGTCGCCTCGCTCATCGTGTCGGTAACGCTCGTGCCCGCGCTGTGCGGCAGCATACTCAAAATCGACACGCGGACGCAGAAACCGCTCCGCCATAAAATCCCCCGCGCCGTAGACCGCGCCGTTGCGGGCGCTTTAGAGGCGCTGGAAAACGGCTACGCGCGGGCGCTGCGCTTCGCGCTCCGCAACCGGCTGCTCGTCATGATGCTCGCCGTTTCCATGCTCATTCCGGCGGTGCAGCGCTTCGCCTCGGGCGGCATGAACCTTGCGCCCTCGTCGCAGGCGGACGATCAGGTGAACGTAACCGTGACGCTCCCCGTCGGCACGACTAACACCGAGGTGCGGAAATACCTGTTCGCGTTTCAGGATATTGTTACGGAAACGCTGCCGAAAGAGGCGTACAAGACCGTCGTGCTCAACACGGGGAACAGCAATTCCGGCACCATTCAGCTCACCCTGCCCAAGCTGAAGGAGCAGACACTGAGCGCGCGGCAGGTTCGGGACGCGCTTGAGCCGCATATGTCGCAGTGGAGCGGCGCGCGCGTCAGCTTTTCGTCGGGGCGCGGCTTCCGCTCGTCGGGCGGGGGGCTGGACATAAAGCTCGTGTCGGACGACGCGGCGGCGGCGTCCGCAGCGGCGGGCGACATTGCGGCGCTGCTGAAGGCGAAGCTGCCGCAGCAGCTCACGGACGTGGAGAACGGGCTTGAGGACGGCAGCCCGCGCTACGAAATCCATATTGACACGGACGCGGCGGCGGCGGCGGGCGTGAGCGTCGGCGCGGTTTCGGCGTTGCTGAAGACGGCGATAAGCGGCACGGCGGCGACGATATTCCACACGGGTGGGGACGACGCGAACGTCGTCGTGCGGCTTGCGGAGGAAAGCCTCCTCGAACCGTCGGCTCTGGGGGCTATCGGCGTCCAGAGCGCGAACGGGATTATGCCGCTGGACAGTTTTATCACCTACGCGAAGTCGGTGTCGCCCCAGCAGATTCAGCGGGAGGAGGGCGTGCGGGTCAGCCACGTTACGGCGGCGCTCGCGCCCGGCGCGGTTATGACCGACGCGCAGGCGGCGGCGGAGCGGCTTATCCGCGAGTCCGTCGTGCTGCCCGACACGGTGAAAATCGAGTACGGCGGCGACGCGAGCGATTTGAGCCGTCTGCTCGGCACCTTCGTATTCGTCATTCTGCTCGCGGCGTTTCTGGTGTTCGCGGTCATGGCGGCGCAGTTTGAGAGCCTTGTCGACCCGTTCATCATATTCGCCTCCATTCCGCTGCTGGCTATCGGCGTCATGCTTGCGCACGCGTTCATGAAGCAGCCGCTGTCGCTCTACTCGTTCGTAGGAATCGTCGCGCTCGTGGGAATCGTGGTGAACAACGGAATCGTGCTGGTCGACTTTACCAACCAGCTCGTCGACCGGAAGACGCCGGTGTTTGAAGCCTGCATAGAGGCGGGGCGGAACCGCCTGCAGCCGATACTCATGACGACGCTGACGACGGTGCTGGGAATGGTGCCTATGGCGTTCTTTCCCGGCGCGGGGGCGGAAGCCATGCAGCCGATTTGCCTGACCATTGTGGGCGGGCTTATGTCGGGCGCGTTCATGACGCTGTTCGTGTCGCCGGTGCTGTATTCGGCGCTGAACAAGCGGCGCGAGAAGCGCTTCAACGACCCCGAATCGCTCCTGAACCAGCTTGCGGAGCTCGACGCGCGCCCGGCGGCAACCCGGATTTCCTGAGGCAAGGCATAGGCGCCCGGCGGCAATCGGACGTCCGAGTTTTCTGAAAAAACTCGGCATAAAGGCAAACCCCGTGGCGTATAGGCAAAACAGAGGGGGCAAAGTCTCTGTGCCGCATCATGTAGGCACTTATGAAGCGGGACTGTCCGTCCGCATTTTAAATTGCCTGTCCGTGTTTCAGGTCTGTCTAGCCGCGTCTTATAATTGTCCGGTCGCGGGGTGGGTTTGGGCAGGCGCGTTTCAAAACCGTCCGGTTTCAACTCATGCCTGTTCGATTATGAAGCAAAAGGGCAATTTCGCGCCCCTATGGACGTGTTTTCGCCCTGTTTGGACGGATATACGCCCTCCGGTTGCCGCGCCGCCTGTAATAAGAATACGCGAAGCGGTAAAGAGAGTGTTCGGCGTATCAAGCGAACCGTTCGGTGCCCCCTTCGGACGCGCAGGCTTGTTTCGAGCGGGGGTGCCGGCGTTATTTTTCCCTGCCGAACACGCGGTAGTGTATCCACGGGAAGAGCGTATGTTTTTTTTCCGCTTGGACGAGCCATTCCGGGCTGACGCCGCGCGAGCCGAGCGAGTCAAACACCGTCGTAAGCGCCGCGACGCTTGCCGCAAACCGTTCCGTCGCGTAGCCGGGGAAAAGACGGTCGTGGAGCATTTTGGGCCAGTCGCTTGCCTGCGCCAGCAGCGTGTGCGCCGCGGCAACGTTGAGGGCGCTGAAACTAATCCCGTCGGTGCAGGAGAAACGTCGCGCCAGCTCGGTCATGCGCTCGCCCGCCTTCCGCGCATAGCGCAGCAGGTGCGCGTTGGAATTGTCCAGAAAGGTGTCCGCGCTGACAAACGCGCTCGGATACAGCGCGATTTTTTGCAGCGACGACTGGTTGTCAAGCAGCGCCACGTTCTGCGTCAGCAAGCCGGGATATTCGCTGCCGGAAAGCCGCAGCACCTGTTCGAGCCACCCTATGCCTTCGTGCCACTCCGCCCCGAAAAACTGCGCTCTGAACGCATACGCGAGCGACAAATCCGTCCCTGCGCCAGCCTGCTCCGCCTCGCCGAGCAGCTTGATTTTTTCGGCGAGGAACGCTTCTGCGTCCTTTTTTGCCTGCGCCTCTGCCGCGGCGGGGTCATAGCACGCATGTCTGTCCGACTGCGGACGGTATTTGTAGAGAGAGGGAATCCGTGCGCCGACTTCCCCGACAAAGCCGAAAGGCTCGCCCGCGTTTTCCTCGAACGTCGCGTCGCGGCGCTGATTGCGGTATACGCCGCGCTGCGGCAGCGAGGCGCTTCCGCCCGCCGCGCCCTCATACGCGCGGGCAAAGACGGCAAGCTCGTTTGCGCACCGCACTGGTGAAAACACGCCGCGCTGTGCGAGCGGTTTTCCGAGCAGCGCGGCGTGCGAGTCGGCTATCGTATAGTTCATATCGTAGGTGCGGAGCAGCCGTTCTATTCCGGCCGCGTACCCCATATACGGCAGCCAAAAACCCTCCGGCTTGGCTGAAAAATACGTTTTGTGCGAAAGCAGCCCGACTTCAACCTGCGCGCAGAGCGTTTTGGGCAGGTCGGCGTAGTGCGGCAGAAACGCATACGTCGCCGCGGTCGCCATGAGTTCGATATAGCCGCGCTCCGCGAACCGCTTGAAACCGGCAAGGATATCGCCGCCGTATTCGTCCGCAAACAGCCTGCGGTCTTCATTCGCCTTGGTGAGGCAGCTTTCCGCGAGCGCGCGGCGTTTATCCCCCGTACCGAAGCGCGAAAGCTCCCGCTCGCCGAACGCGCTGTTTTTATCGAGCCAGCCGAGATACTGCGTCTGCACCAGCGAATCGGTCAACAGAGCACACAGCGTCGGCGAAAAAACCATATTCAGGTGGAACGGCACGCCGTCTTTTTCAAGCGCGGCAAAGAGTTTCAGCAGCGGGAGATAGGTTTCGGAAATCGCAGTAAAAATCCCCGCCTGCTGAGGCGCGTATTTTTCGGCGTCTTCCTCGTGCCGGATATACCCTTCATGCGCGACTATCGTGAGCGTCAGGTTTTTTTTCGGCATAAGCGTGTCCCTTTAAGACGATTCACGGCGTTTCGCGTACTGTTCTTTGAGCAAATCCTTGTAGCCGGAAAGCGCGAGCAGCGGCGGAATGTCGTCCAGCGCTACGGCTTTGAAGTCGGGGACGCCGTGCGGCAGGTGCAGCACGGGAGAAGAAGTGAGAGCCTTCGGTGTTTTAGTTTCAAGCGACAGGTCGATTCTCACGTCCTTTTCCCCGGCGGGAAACAGCACGTACTGCGCCCGGTCGCGCAGGGACACCGGAAGGGCAAACGAATCGGCTTTGAGCGGGCTGCCGGCGGAATCAAAGAGCATGACGCGGAGCGCGAGCGGGGCGCGGGCGGCGCAGATAAACGACATATCGGCTTCGCTGATATCCCAATATACATAGCCCCACGACGGATTCCCGAACACCACGTCGACGCGTGTTTCGTTATACGTTTCGGGCAGCTCAAAGCCGTCCGCGGCAGGTTCGTCGGCGGTCTCAACAAGAGGCTCACTCTCGCCTGCTGTTTTTGTCATGATATCGAGCAATTCGGCTATGACGCCTGCTCTGTCGCTATCTTTGGGCATGTTTTCACCGTAGTTTTCCGCTAAAGCTACGAGGTCGGCTGGCGAAAGCGTTTCTAGGTATGCGCGGGTTACGGTTGGGGTAGACACAGGGGCATGATGATATGGAAGCCGTTTTAATGTCAAGCAGCCGCTTTGCGCTGCATGAACACTCTCTGAAACCCAGAGACAGTAAGTAGTGCCCTTTTAGATTTCCCGTGCGGTTTCCGCCGCGGGTTTCGCCCTGTTGCGCCGGTAAAAATCATGGAAGCATTACCCGCAGTTCTTCCGGGGCGTATCTGTGTGGAGGCTTGCTCAAAAATATATTTTGTGTTTATATATTAAAGAAGAGACAGCGCTGTCTCTTCTTCCTGTTTCCGGGTAACTTAAAACCCTTGTGCGAAAGAAAAAAGATTTAGGCGCTGCCCCCGCCGGTATGTCGAGGACACAGTCTCCCTCGAAATGCTGACGGCGGCAGGCGGCGCTCTTTTTTTCAGCGCGGGGCGCAGGTTCCCTGTTGCGATAGTTCGCCATACCTCGCCTATTGTGATATTTCACCATACTGCGATACTTCGTCCTATTGTGCTTGCTGCCGCGAATAGCCCATAGTACCGTCTATCATGCCGATAAAAATCCCGAAAGCGCTGCCCGCGTACAACGCCCTCCGCACGGAAAACGTCTTTGTCATAACCGACGCGCGGGCGAATCGGCAGGACATACGCCCGCTCAAAGTCGCTATCGTGAACCTCATGCCGACGACGGTCGAGACCGAAATCCAGCTTCTGCGGCTTCTGGGCAACACGCCGCTGCAGGTCGACATAACGCTGGTGCGAATGGGGAGTCACGAGTCGCGGAACGCGCCGCCCGGGCACTTGGAAAAGTTCTACGTGAGCACCGCAGAGGCAATGCGCGGGCGCTTCGACGGGCTGATTGTTACCGGCGCGCCCGTCGAGACGCTGCCCTTTGAAGACGTGGATTACTGGGGCGAACTGACGGAGCTGTTCGACTATTCGGAGACGCGAGTGTGGTCGACGCTGCATATCTGCTGGGGGGCGCAGGCGGGGCTGTACCACCGCTATGGCATTCAGAAGCGGCTGCTGCCGAACAAGCTCTTCGGCGTCTTTGCGCACGGCGTGAACGAGCGGCACAGCCCGCTGTTCCGCGGCTTTGACGACGAGTTCCTCGCGCCGCAGTCCCGCCACACCGAAATTGACCGCGCCGAAATCGCCCTCGCGCCCGCGCTTGCGGTGCAGTCGGAATCGCCCTGCGGCGGCGCGTTCATCGTTACCGCACGGGAGGGCAGGGAAGTGTACGTTACCGGTCATTTGGAATACGACTCCCTCACGCTCGACCGCGAATACCGCCGCGACGCGGCAAAAGGCGTGCCGGTCGCCGTCCCCATAAACTACTATCCCAAAAATGACCCTACAAAGCAGCCAATAGTCCGCTGGCGGGCGCACGCGCACCTCTTCTTTTCCAACTGGCTCAACTATGTGTATCAGGAGACGCCGTATGACCTCGCGTCTCTGGACAAGCCCCGCTGACGGCAGACCAGCCCCTCGGCGAGCCTTTACAAGCGCTTTTGCGCGGCTCATACAATTTTCCGGGCGGCGCATAAAACCTTGCGAGCGGCGCATAAAAGCCTGTGAGCCTCCCAAAAAATTTTGTGAGCGACGCATAAAATTTTATGAGCCGCGCATAAAAACCTGCGAGTCGCGCAAAAAATCCTGTGAGTGACTCATAAAACCTTGCGAGCTGCTCGCAAAAACCTGTGAGCGACTTATAAACGGTAATGCGGGGCGTGTTCGGCTTTGCCTCTCTGCCTTCTATCTCTATGCAATACAGAGGTCTTGCCGCCGGCGGGACAAGGGTATATGGAAAATGCCGGCGGACGCCGCGATAGGCGAGTCTGCCGGGATATCCTTATGATAGATTCGACGTATATCAAAGCACATGCGGCGCACGAGGCGGCAGCCACGACATTAGCCGCACAAAAAGGGGCTGAGCACAGCAAATTGCACCTTGCAGTTGACGAATACGGGATATCGGCAAGCGGCACTGTGACAAGCGGTACTGTCGCGGACTACAGCCAAGTGCCCTCCTTATGAAAGATTTGGAGGCGGAAATGTTCCTTGCGCCTGCCTGTCGTTCGGCTTTATCTATATGCCGAGTTCCTTGAGGGAACTCGGACGTTAGGATAAACGCCGTATTCGGCGTTTATCCTAACGCAAACACTTTGACAAGCGGCGCGGACGGCGCTATGATATGCGCATACGAACATTCTGCGTGGAGGCAGTATATGAAGAGAGTTTTCGGAGCGGCGGCGCTCATTACGGCGCTTGCTATGGCAGCGTGTTCAAACGCTGGGCTTCAGGCGGATTTCGCTGCACAGGCGGAGCGCGAGGCTGAGGCGCGGACGGCGGCACGGTCAAAATCCGGGGACTGTGGCAAAAGGATACATTTGCCGATTTTCTGTCATTCGACTGCGAAGAAGACCCTGTAACGTATGCGAAAACCTTGCTGCTCGTTTCGGGCATTGAGTCGGCTAATCTTGCCCTGTTTGAGGGTGAAGACGTTGCGTCTGCCGGGTATTGCGGTGCCGATTCAAACGGCGGGGGCGGCGCGCTGTTCCAGTGGGATAGAATCCCGCCGTACCAACAGCGTCAATACGGGCAGTACACTCTTTTCCTTTCGGCGAAACACTACGCGCCGGCTGAATAGCGGCGGGCGGGTTCCGCCCCGGGACAAGCGGGCACCGGGGCGCGAAAGTCGTCCGTATGACGGCAAAAAGCAGGGCGCGAGTCCTGCTTTTTTTACGCCCGCATCGCCGCCCGAAAACGGGCTTATCACCGATATTGACGCGCTGCCTGCGGCGCTTGCCGCTTCGGTGGGTGCGGACGAGCGGGCGTATATCGCGCGTCTTGCGGCGCAAGGGGGGCTGCCGTTCGCCGTTACGCCGCACTTCGCCTCGCTTGCCCGCTCCGAGCGGAGCGACCCTATCCGGCGGCAGTTCTTCCCCGACCCGCGCGAGGGCGCTCCCGACCCCGCCGCGCTCGCCGACCCGCTCGGCGAGGCGCTGCACCGCGCGGCGCCCCGGCTGGTGCACCAGTACCGCGACCGCGCGCTCCTGCTGGCGGGCGGCACCTGCGCGGGCTTCTGCCGGCACTGCTTCCGCCGCGTGTGGCTCGGAACGCGGCAGCCGTTCATAGGCGGCGCGGAGCTGCAGCCGGCGCTCGCGTACCTGTCCGCGCACCCCGAAATCCGCGAGATACTGGTATCCGGCGGCGACCCGCTGACGGCTGACGACGAGGCGCTCTCCGCGCTGTTTGAGGCGCTGCGGAACGCCCGTCCGGCGGCGTTGCTCCGGCTCTGCACGCGCGCGCCCCTTACCGACCCGCAGCGGATCACCGAAGGCGCTATCCGCCTGTTCCGCCGCTACCGACCGCTCCGCCTCGTCGCGCACATAAACCACCCGCGGGAACTCTGCCAAGCGGCAAAGAGCCGCCTGTCCGCCTGCGCGGAAGCGGGAATCCCCGTTCACGTGCAGACGGTGCTGCTCCGCGGGATAAACGACGACGCTGCGGTGCTGGCGGAGCTGTTCCGTGCCTGCCTCGGCGCGGGACTGACGCCGTACTACCTCTTTCAGCTTGACCTTGCGCCGGGCACCCGCCACTTCCGCGTGCCGCTGGAGACGGGGCTTGCCCTGTACCGCGAGCTTGCCGCGCTCATATCCGGTTTGGCGCTCCCCGCGTATGCCGTAGACCTGCCCGGAGGCGGCGGCAAAATCCGCCTCCGCGACGGAGTCATCGCGGGCACGGCGGAAACCCCCGCGGGCACTATGTACCGCCTTCTCGACGCGCGCGGCAAGGCGTGGCTGTATCCGGCAGACCGCCCGGACCCCTGAACGGCTACCCCGCGTAATCCGGGCGCGGCGGGCATAAGGCAAGCCTTCGGCTTTTCACAAAAGCCCGTGCCTTGTTATATTCACTATGCTCTGGACCGTCAGTACCGCAGCGTTTTTTCGCGCTATCCAGCATTCTCTGGCGGGCACCGCCCTCTCTGTTTCGCCGGAAGCGTTCCCGGCGAAAACCGGAGCTATATAAACGCCACGTCACTTGCCCGCTGTTCTTTAATCCCTTTGGGTTTAATTCCCCGCCTGTTAGGGTGGTTAAAACCTTTGCGTATGTGGGGGATATGTTCCCCCACATACGCAAAGGTTTTAAGAAGAAATCTTCAATACCGCGCCTTTTAGAGCGAGAATTATTTATTGCCATCAGTCAACAGAGGATGTCTTGCTTATTTTTGAATCCAGCGGAAACATCTTCGATATGTCTACGCCTTCCAACTTAAGCGCGGCGGCGATCTGTTTTAATACGCCGCTTTTTGCCCATCGGCTAAGCCGCACGTAAGCAGTGTGCCAGTTGCCGAACTTTTTGGGCAACGTCCACCATGAGCACCTGTTTCCCCATATAGACAAGCGCGTTAAACGCGGTTACGTTCTCTATCTTTACGTTTCCCCGCTGCTTCGGCAGCAACTCTTCTATTTTTTGATATTATTCTTCGTTCAATTCCACCTATGTGTTTTATCATATTTTGTGCAGTGTGGGTAAGGGGAAAAATGCAGGCATTCGCTGGCGCGATATAAGCGCGGATAACGGTTCCGCCTTCGGGCGGATTCGCAGCCCTCTGCATGCTGCTGCCGTTTCTGTCGGCTCCGCTGTCCGCGCTGTTCTTCACCAGCCTGTACGAAAAGCATCTGGGCGGCTACACCGGGGACGCGCTCGGTGCGGCGGCGGACATATCGCGGAGACGCTGTGCCTGATCACCGAGTCGTCTTCAGCCGTTTGATAAAAGACAGACTTTACCTGCCGTTTACAGGGGAAAATATGCGTGTTATACTATGGCAACACATTCGGCGGTACGGAGGCGATTATGTCAGGCGTAAAAGCGCTCGCGATTATTCTGGGCGGAGGAAAAGGGACGCGGCTGTATCCGCTCACCAAAGAACGGTCAAAGCCGGCGGTTCCCTTCGGCGGCAAATACCGCATTATCGATATATCGGTGTCGAACTGCATAAACTCCGATATCAGGCAGGTGTATCTGCTGACGCAGTTCAACTCGGCGTCGCTGCACATGCATATCTCGAACACGTATAACTTCGACCGGTTCTCGCACGGCTTTGTGGAAATCCTCGCGGCGGAGCAGACGCTGGAGCATTCCGGCTGGTACGAGGGCACCGCCGACGCGGTGCGCAAGAACTTCATTCACTTTAAGACGCAAAACCCGACGCATTACGTCATCCTTTCGGGCGACCAGCTGTACCGCATGGATATTCAGCAGTTTTTGAAGAACCACCTCGACTCCGAAGCCGAAATCAGCATTGCCACGACGCGGGTGAACCGGGCGGACGCGTCCGGCTTCGGCATTA
>NZ_BBPW01000015.1:0-13969 GCF_001028545.1 Treponema endosymbiont of Eucomonympha sp.
ACTACAGCTCTGCAACAGAAGACGTTGTCCTTGTATTCCGGGACGCCCCGCGGACGGTGGCAAGAGTGGCACCAACTGATGCTGTTCGCGGAATCGGGGGGGGGGGCGTTAACAACCGGCTCTTATTATTACGAGATATATTATCACGGTTATTTGGAAAGCAACGGGAGGATAAGTGTTTCAGGCACAGCGATTACGTTTACTTGCACCGCTGGTGGTACTTTTACCGCGACTATCAGCGGTGATAACATCAGCTTTGCGGGCGATGTCGTCTTTAACGACGGCAGTAGTCAGTCGTTTCCCGGTAATTTCAGCAGACAAAATCAGGGCGGGGCTAATCCGTTCATCGGCACATGGTATGACACCGAAGGAGGGCATGTTGTCGCAACGAGCTCGACTTGGGCGTATTCTGGGAAAGGGGGGTACTCTTCAGGAACTTATACTTATATTGGTAACACAGCCACGTATTATGTTAGTGGTGAATCATATCCAAATGTGACCACTATTGTAAACGGAGTATTTCATACCCAAGGGTTGGCTTTCAGCAAAAACGGATAACGGCGGTATACCTCCCGACTCAATTTCCGGCGATGGCGGCAGGTTTTTTGTTGCTGCGTCCGACCTAGAAATCGGGTGTAGTTTGAGGGCGCAAAAATCATCGTTATAACAAACGGTTTGCGCCGCGCTTCAGTAGCGGCTTGGTTTCCGCTCCCTGCCGGTCGGCTACGGCACATTTTGGGCGGCGGGACTGCTACGCAGCCCTTTTGTGCCGCCAAAAAAACATCGTAGCCTTTTCACGTTAAACGAAATGCCCTATTGACATTATAGTAAAATTATGTTGAATTTTTAATTAAGGAGAATAAAACATGGATGATGTTAGTAAATACCTATTTTCGTTACAAAAGTTTCAAATTTTACAGACATGGATTAATCCACAGACGAGTCACATAGTACCAGATGAATATGCTTATGCATGGAGTGTAGGCTTATATCCTACTTTTAGTGAAGGTGAATGGCATGAAAACTTTAAAGAGCAATTTGAAATTAAAGAGGATATAATATCAAAAGCAATAAATTTTTTAGATCAAGAATGGCAAAAGGGTAAAGTTTATACGTTTTATCAAATACGAGACCATTTTGTGTACGAAGAAAAGGTAGAGAAATTGCAAGATAAATGGACACTTATTTATATTCTAAGATACATTTATTTGCATGGAAGTTTTGATGCACGCTTTTGGGAAAAGGTAGTTGAAAATGGAGGTTGTCCAATCGAAGCTAAAACCATAACGTCAATCTTTGATACAACAAAAATAAAGTTGGTGTATTAGATGGAAATCATTGACGTATTAACTTTTATTGCCTCAATTGTTTCTATTGGAAGTGGCGGTGGTTCTGTTGTTATGTTTTTAAAAAATAAAACAATTCGTAACGATATAATAAAGAAAAATATAATCGTTGAATACTCAGATTTCTGTAGCACGACCTATAAAACTGTAGAAAATATAAAAAAATTTTCTGGGGTAAATGATGCTGGTGTAAAAAGCAGTGTAAAAACACTGTCTTTTAGTAAATTACTAAAAGAACTAACGAATTATTATGAAAAAACGAAATTTATTGAAACAGATTTAATAAATGACGGGTATAAAAATATTGATGATGATTTGCTGGTTATTAAAGATAAGATAAATTTTTTTAAGCAAGTTGGTAAATCAGCATATAAGAATAGTACAGATGAATTAACTGAAACTTGTTTTCATGTTATAGAAATGCAAGATAAAATAAAGAAAATGCTTCAGGCAAAAATATATAAGTAGCAATGGGGAACTTCGTATAACAAACGGTTTGTGCCGCGCTTCCCTTCCCCTCGTTTCAGCACATTTTGAAGACTGCACAAGCAGGGCGAAAGCCCTGTTTTTTATGGATCAAAGAGCGCGTATACCGGGGCTGACCGAGAGGCGGAAGAGGCTTTGCCTCTATGCCGGGTTTTTTCAGAAAACTCGGTCGTTCGGCTGCCGCCGAGCGCGGTGTTCTGTTTCTCAGGTTTTCGCCCGATACTAAAGGCAATATGGCGCGGGACGAGTACGAAAAACCGGATTTCTGGTCGCGGAAAGCCTTTGCGGAAGGGTATCCGGCGCGGTCGGTGTACAAGCTGGCGGAACTGAACGGGAAATTCGCCCTGTTCGCAAAGCACGCGCGGGTGCTCGACCTCGGCGCGGCTCCGGGAAGTTGGACGCTCTTTGCGCTGCGGCTGGTGGGCGAGCGCGGACGTGTCGCTGCCGTCGATGTGTCGCCGCTTTCCCTCAAGGCGGCGGCGCGGAATCTTGTCTTTATTCAGGGGAGTTTGTATGATAGCGCGGTCAGGGGGCAGGCGGCGGCGCTGGGACCGTATCATGCGGTGCTGTGCGACGCGGCTCCGCCGACCACCGGAAACCGCACCGCCGATACGGCGCGTTCGCTTGAGCTTGCGGAATGCGCCGTCGGCTACGCGCAGGACATGCTGGCGCCGGGCGGAAACTTCGCAGTGAAGCTGTTTCAGGGCGGCGGCGAAGGCGCGCTGCTGCGTCTGCTTCGGGAGCGCTTCGCCGGCGCGAAAACGTGCAAGCCGAAAGCCTGCCGGAGCGGGTCCTGCGAGACCTACGCGGTGGGGCTGGGCTTAAAATCAAACTGAACGGGCAGGAAAAATGAATCAGGCAAGATGGGGCGGAATCAGGGGCGTTGCCGCCGGAATCTGCGTGCTCGCTGTAGTCGGCTGTATGCAGGGGAAAGACGAGGCGGACGGATTAGACGTCAGCCCGGCGCTTCAGGCGGACGAGGCGCAATACGGGGAGGACGGCGTTCCCGCGGGCGCCGAAGCCATTCCGCCGCTCACGTATACGGTGTACCGGATACAGAAAGGCGACATGATAAGCGCGCTTTCCGAACGGTACGGGCTGACGCAGGACACGCTCATAAACGTGAACAACATAAAGCAGTCGCGGCTGCTGCAGGTGGGGCAATACCTGAAAATCCCGTCTATGCCGGGAATCCTGCACACGGTGAAGGCGGACGGGGACACGGTCGGGCAGATTGCGCTGAAGTACGAGGTGTCCGCCGAGAAGTGCGCCTCCGCGAACGCGCTCGGCGTGTCCGAGCCGCTCAAAGCGGGCGCAGTGCTGTTCGTGCCTGACGCCCAAATGGATTTCGTCGCGCGGCAGGAAATCAACGGCGACCTGTTCGTTACGCCGCTTCGGAACCAGTTCAAGTATTTTTCGTCCTATTTTGGGTGGCGTGACGACCCGTTCCGCAGCGGGAAGCGCTCGTACCACACCGGAGTCGACATGGTCGCGCGGGGCGGGGTCGGGACGCCGGTCTACGCGGCAATGGCGGGCACGGTTATTGCGGCGGGGTGGGACAACACTTTCGGCAACTACGTCAAAATCCAGCACCATTCGGGCTACGTTACGCTGTACGGACACCTGCACACGCTGAACATATCGCGGGGGCGGAAGGCAAGCACCTCCACGATGATAGGCACGGTCGGCAGCACGGGACTGAGCACGGGACCGCACCTGCATTTCACGGTGTACAAAAACGGACGGCTGGTGAATCCGCTCGGCTTGATGAAGCAGTGACGGGAACCGTGCTGTGCGGTTCCAGCAACGCATTTGCGGTCGAATGCGCGGACGGCAGGGTGCTGCGCTGCACTATCAAAGGCAAGCGCCTGAAAGAAGAGCGGCATTACTACAACCCGCTCGCGCCGGGCGACGAGGTGAAGCTTGAAGCTGACGACGCGTGCGGCGCCGGGCGGATTACGGCGCTCGGCGCGCGCAGAAATGTCTTCGTGCGCTGGAACCTGAAGGGTCGCGCCCCGCAGGCGCTCGCCGCAAACCTCGACTACGCGCTTATCGTTACCGCCCCCGATGAGCCGCCGTTCCGCCCTCGATTCGTCGACCGGGCGCTGATTCAGGCGGCGCACGACGGCATTAGTCCCGCCGTCGTGGTGAACAAGTGCGACCTGCCGGTCTCCGCCGAGTGCGCGGTGTACCTCCGCATTTGGGAGTCGCTCGGAATCCGCGTCGTCCGCCTGTCCGCCAGAACGGACGAAGGCTTGGACGCGCTTTCGGCGCTCATGACGGGGAAGCGGTCGGCGCTGGTCGGGCAGTCGGGCGTAGGCAAATCGAGCATAGTGAACGCGCTCGATTCGGTGTGCGCCCAGCGCGTCGGCGCGCTTTCGGCAAAATACCGACGCGGCGCGCACACGACGGCGCAGGGGGTGCTGCTGCACCTGAAGCTGGGAGACGGCTCCGCGTCGGCGGTCGACACGCCGGGGGTCAGGCGCTTCCTGCTGCACGGCGTGGAAGCGGGGGAGGCGGCGCTGTATTTTCCGGAAATCAAGCCGCGCGTGGGAAAGTGCGCCTTCGGAATGTCGTGTTCGCACGTGCGCGAGGCGGGCTGCGCCGTCCGCGCGGCGGTCAGGACGGGGGCGGTCAGCGCGGAACGCTACGATAGCTGGCTCCGGCTCTACCGCGGACTGTCCGGCGTTTCGCGCGCGGAACGCGAAACACGGGCACCAAGGGAGACGCTTGGTGGGCACCAAGGGAGACGCTTGGTGGGCACCAAGGGAGACGCTTGGTAGGCACCAAGGGAGACGCTTGGTGCGCATGAAACGAGGCGTTTGGCGAGCGAAAGGCAAAGCCCTTTTGCCGCAAACTCCCGCCGTCCCGCTTGGGGAATCAGGACGTGCCGTATGTGCGGCGCGTACCTATCCGGTGCACAGTTACGCTACTCTCCAGTATGCAGGCACACAACCGCACGGTTGTTAGGCGCACAACTGTACGGTTGCGCACCCCGCGACTAAGGCCTTACCTTTGCGGGCAACGCCCGAGTTCTTTGAAAGAACTCGGCAGAAAGGCAAAGCACGCACATAAGGCGTTCTCCGTGCGGGGAACGACCGCCTTTCTTGAGGAAACTGCCGCACACCGAAGGCGTGCTACCGAGTTTGCTTTGCTATAGGTAAAGGCATAAGAGCAAGCGTCAAGCGGGGCTGTCGAACGGACGGGAGAGAAAGAGAATAAGCAAAGCTTATTCTCTTTCTCGTTTCATAGGGGTGAGGCATAACGGCAAAGCCGGTGCACCGAACGCCTCCGTCGGTTTTGCCACTATGCCCTATTTCGCCAGTCCCTGTTTCCGTAGCCACGCCGTTACGTCGTTTTGGGCGCTCTTTGCGTGTTCGGTGCGGATCGCCAGCCCTTCTCCGACCGTTGCCTTCGGGCAGAGTTTCTGTATGTCGCTGACGCTCCGCCCTAAGCCGCTCCCGCCGTTGGTGCAGAAGGGGAATATGGTCTTTCCCGAAAAGTCGTATGACTCAAGGAAAGTGTACAGCGGCATAGGGATTGTGCCCCACCAGTTCGGGTAGCCGAGGAAGACGACGCCGTAGGAATCCACGCCGTTTACCCGAGCCGCAAGCTCCGGACGGGCGTCAGCGTCCTGCTCCTGTTTGGCGACCTCCGTCGCCGGGCGGTACTCCGCGGGATACGGCTTGACCGTCTTGATTTCAAACAGGTCGCCGCCGACAGCCCGTTGAATCTGCTCCGCGACCGAGCGGGTATTCCCGCCCCACGAAAAATAGGCAACCAGCGGGCGGCCCTTCCCGCCTTTATTTTGCGCATTCAGTTCCATTCTTGCCTCCGTATACAGAAATACAAACAGTATCAGTGATAGCTTTGCTAAAAACTTCTTCCGCAACAAGCTCGCCTCCGGCTACTTTTTCTGCGCAGGGGCGTCAAACACGGCGGAAACCTCTTTGAGAAGCTCGGTGATTTTCAAATGCTGCGGGCACGCCGCCTCGCATTGTCCGCATTCAATACAGTCGCCGGCTTTGCCGTGCGACTGCGCCAGATTCCGGTAAGAGTTCGCGTGGTTGGGCGCAAGCCGGAACCGTTTCCGGTCGTTATAGAGCGTGAAGTATTTCGGTATCGGTATGTTCTGCGGGCAGCCGTCGACGCAATACTGGCACGCCGTGCAGGGAATCGCGCTACCGGCATTGAGGAGTTCCGCTGCCGCCTCGACGACTTTCCGCTCCGCGCCGTCCAGTGGCGCGAAGTCCTGCATATGCGACACGTTGTCGGCAAGCTGATCGAAATTGCTCATGCCGCTCAGCACGACGGCGACGTTGTCGAGCGAGGCGGCATAGCGCAGCGCCCACGACGCGGTGCTCGCGTCCCGCCGCGCCGCTTTGAACAGCCGCTCCGCCTCCGGGGGAAGCGCCGCGAGCAAGCCGCCCTTTACCGGTTCCATGACGATGACCGGCTTATGGTGCTTCGTCGCCGTCTCGTAGCACCGGCGCGCCTCGACGGACTTGCTCTCCCAGTCGACATAGTTGATTTGGAGCTGGACGAACTCCATTTCCGGGTGCTCCGCAAGGATTTGCTCCAGCACTTCGGCTTTGTCGTGGAAGGAGAACCCGGCGCGCTTCACCTTCCCCTCGGCTTTCAGCCGCTGCATGAACGCGAAGCCGCCGTGCTTGAGCGTGTCGGCATAGTTCTTTTTGTCGAGCGCGTGCAGTAGGTAATAGTCGAAATAATCGACGCCGCAGCGCGCAAGCTGCTCGTCGAAGTATTTCTGATAGTCCCCGCTGTCCGTTATCAGCCACGTCGGCATTTTGTCGGCAAGGGTGAACGAAGCGCGCGGGTGCCGCTCGACCAGCGCCTTCCGTGCGGCGACCTCGCTCGTGCCCTGATGATAGGGATAGGCGGTGTCGAAATAGGTAAAGCCCTTTTCCAGAAAGCAGTCCGTCATGCGGCACACCTGCGGCAGGTCTATGCTCTGCGGGTTGCCCGCGTCGGAAAGAGGCAGCCGCATTAAGCCAAATCCTAGTTTCTTCATATATGCTCCTGTGTAATGTTTCGGCATTTAGCCGCGAATGCTGAACCCGGCGTTCCCCGTAGGGAACGTCCGAGTTCTCTGAAAGAACTCGGCATATAGGGTGCGCATAGGCTCCTGCCTATAGACAACGCTATTTGTTGCAAACTCGCGGGCATTAGAGGCTCTTGCCTATAGGCGGAAGCCTCTTTTTATCTACAGTGAAACACGCGCAGGTTTCAAGGCGAAACACGGGCAGGTTTCAAAGCCTGACACGGGCACTTCAGAGGTTGTGAAGCGCGCACTTCAGAAGTCATGAAGTGCGCGTGTCAGGGTTTGTGAAGTGCGCACTTCAGAGGTCGTGAAGCGCCCGTGTCACAAAACCCGGCGCGGTTGGGACGAGCAGGGCGCGGAAAATATGTTTGCCGGCGCTGTCATTCCGCTTGACATTTCCGGTGCGTGATGTTAGCGTATATGTGCGGGTGTGCGACGGCTTGAGAAGCGTCCGCTTTCAGCGCTTGCCTGAGAGACGGATTTACTGCTGCCCGCCGGTACGATAACCGGGTGTCGTAGACACACGAATCGGCTGTGCTTTCAGCATTTGTGCAAACGTGAGGAGGCTCTATGAAAAAGCTCGGTTTGTTTCTGGCGGCGCTGACCGCCGTCTCGTTCGCTTCGTGCGGCGGCGCGCTCAACGCGCCGAAAGACGCCGCTCCCGAACGGGGCGCCGCGGCGGAGCCCAGTACATACACGGAATACAGTTTTTTCGGCAAAAACGGACGGGCGTCGACGACCGGGGGGCTTGTGAAAGGCCATTTTACCAAAGAAACACAGAAATACCTTTACCCGAAATACGTCGGGACGGACGCCGTGCTGGAAACGTCCATTTGGTCGGTCGACTACGCCAGAGAAGCGCGCGACCAGTTTGAAGCGGCAGGGATTAGAACGTGGGATTATAGCGAAACGCGCAACCCGGTCAGGGACTGTCACTTCAAGTTTAACATGCTGAATGTAACCGCTCTGGTCATAGAATAAGACGGCGCGTTTTGCGCCGCACTGCACACGCAAAAAAGGCGGGGAGGCAAACATGCTTCCCCGCCTTTTTTGCGTTACCCGTGCTCCGCACGGGTAACGTCCGAGTTCTTTCAGAGAACTCGGCATATAGGGCGGGCTATGCGCGCGTTCCCCGCCGCTCAAGCATTTCCCGCACGTAGCGCCCCGTGTGCGACGCCGCGTTCCGCGCCACTTCTTCCGGCGTGCCCGACGCGACTATTTCCCCGCCGCGGAACCCGCCTTCGGGTCCCAGGTCGATAATGCGGTCCGCCTGCACAATGACGTCGAGGTTGTGCTCAATCATCGCCACCGTGTTGCCCTGATCGGCAAGCCGCTGAATCACCTGCATGAGCTGCTTCACGTCCGCAAAATGCAAGCCCGTCGTCGGCTCGTCGAGAAGGTAGAGCGTCTTTCCCGTCGAGCGTCGGGCAAGTTCGTTCGCCAGCTTCACCCGCTGCGCCTCCCCGCCCGACAGCGTCAGCGCCGACTGCCCCATTTTGATATAGCCCAGCCCCACCGACAGGAGCGTGTCCAGCTTCCGCGCGATATGCGGGATAGGCGCAAAAAAGTCTGCCGCCTCCTCAATCGTCATACACAGGACGTCGTCAACGTTCTTGCCTTTGAAGCGCACTTCCAGCGTTTCGCGGTTGAAGCGCCTGCCCTCGCATACGTCGCAGGGAATGTACACGTCCGGCAGGAAATTCATCTCTATCGTAATGGTGCCCGCGCCCTGACAGTTCTCGCAGCGTCCGCCCCGCACGTTAAAGCTGAAGCGCCCCGATTTGTAGCCCCGCGCCTTCGCGTCCGGCAGGCTGGCGAACAGTTCGCGGATTCCGTTGAACACGCCCACGTAGGTCGCGGGGTTGGAGCGCGGCGTGCGCCCGATAGGGCTTTGGTCTATGTTTATGACCTTGTCAATATGCTCCAGCCCGCGGATTTCCCGGTACGCGCCCTCTTCATAGGACGTGCGCATAAGCCGGTTTGACGCCGCCGGGTACAGAATGTCGCTCAGCAGCGTCGATTTGCCCGAGCCCGACACGCCCGTAATGCAGGTGAATGTGCCGAGCGGAATTTCCGCCGATACGCCCTTCAGGTTGTGCTCCGTCGCGCCCACAATCTTGAGCGCGTGCCCGTTGCCCGCCCGCCGCTCGACGGGTATATCCATGACGAGCGTCCCCGCAAGGTATTGCCCCGTCAGGCTCTCCGGCACCCGCATTACGGCTTCCGGCGTTCCCGCCGCGACCACTCTGCCGCCGTGCACCCCCGCGCCCGGACCCATATCGATAATCCAGTCGGCGGTGCGGAGCGTCTGTTCGTCGTGCTCCACTACGATAAGCGTGTTGCCCAAATCCCGCAGATAGGCGAGCGTGTCGATAAGCCGCTGGTTGTCCCGCTGGTGCAGCCCGATAGACGGCTCGTCGAGGATATAGAGCACCCCCACGAGGCTTGAGCCGATTTGCGTCGCAAGGCGTATCCGCTGCGCCTCGCCGCCCGACAGCGTCGCCGACTTGCGCTCCAGCGTCAGATAGTCCAAGCCGACGTTCTGCATGAAGCGCAGACGGGCGCGGATTTCCTTGTCGATTTGCGCGGCTATCTGCCGTTCCGTGTCGCTGAGCGTCAGCGCGCCGAAGAACGCGAGCGACTCCTCCACCGACAGGCAGCACAGCTCGTGAATGTTCTTGCCGCCCACCGTTACCGCGAGCGCCTCCGGCTTGAGCCGCTTGCCGCCGCAGGTTTCGCAGAACCGGTGCGCCATAAACTTTTCGAGGTTATCCTTCTGCCCCTGCGAGAATGTCTCGTTGTAGCGGCGCTTCATCTCGGCGAACAAGCCGTGCCACTTCTGGTTGTACACCGAATGCCCCTCGCCGGACTGCTTGTGGTACACGAAGTGGAGCGGCTCGGCGGAACCGTTCAGCAGGACGTTCCACTGCGCGTCCGTAAGCCGCTCGTAGGGCGTGTCGAGCGCATAACCCGAATACTGGGCTATGGCCTCGAAGCGGCAGCGGTTCCACTCGGAGTCCGGATTGAACGGCGCCAGCCCGCCCTCGCTGAACGAGAGCCGCCGGTCGGGAATCATCAGTCCGAGGTCGAACTCCATTTTTTCGCCCAGCCCGAGACATTCGGGGCACGCGCCGAAGGGGTTGTTGAACGAAAAGAGTCGCGGCTGAAGCTCCGGCACCGAGACGCCGCAGTCGGGGCAGGCGTTTTTCTGCGAAAAGAACTCCTCCTTTTCGCTCCCGCCTTCCTGCGCCTGCCGCGTTACCACGATGATTCCGCCGGAGCCTTGCAGCGCGGCTTCCACCGAGTCGGCGAGCCGCTGCCGCGAATCGGCGGACAGCGCGATTCGGTCGACGAGCAGCTCGATTGTGTGCTTCTTCTGTTTGTCCAGCTTGATTGCGTCACCCAGTTCCACGGTCAGCCCGTCGATTCGGGCGCGGGCGTAGCCGGACTTTTTCGCGTCGTCGAGGATTTTCTGGTGCTCGCCCTTCTTGCCGCGGATGACCGGCGACAGGATTTGTATGCGGACGCCGTCTCCCCAGCCCATAATCGTGCCGATTATCTGGTCGGTGGACTGCTCCCGTATCGGGCGCCCGCACTTGGGGCAGTGGGGAACGCCGATTCGGGCGAACAGGAGGCGGTAGTAGTCGAAGATTTCGGTAACGGTGCCGACGGTGGAGCGAGGGTTGCGGTGCGTCGATTTCTGCTCGATAGATATGGCGGGGGACAGTCCCTCGATATAATCTATGTCCGGCTTATCCAAGCGCCCCAGAAACTGCCGCGCGTAGGCGGACAGGCTCTCCACGTAGCGGCGCTGCCCCTCGGCGAAAATCGTGTCGAACGCGAGCGAACTTTTGCCCGACCCGGACAAACCGGATATGACGATGAGCTTGTTGCGCGGAAGCTCCACGTCTATGTTCTTGAGGTTGTGCTCGCGGGCGCCCTTTACAATAAGCATATCTTCCATAGCGGGCAATAGTAGCCGTTCGGCGGGGGAAAGGCAACGGCGTTCGGCGGTAGCCGAACGTCCAAGTTTGTCGCTCGCCTGCGGCTTGCGGCAAACTTGCATAAAGGGTGGGCGCCTTTGTTTTCGCCTATAGGTAAAGCCGCGCCGCGCTCATACGCCCATATCAGAGGCTCTGATATGCCCTTAACAGAGACGACGATATGGGCGTATCAGAGGCAGCGTTAAGGGCTTAACAGAGGTAACGATAAGGGCGGCAAAGAGCCGGACGCAGCCCTTGGCGGAGGTTTTTGCCAAAAAGCCCTATTGACTGAATATGTTTACCATGTTAAAGTATTGAACATGTTTTATCCGTTGCAGAGGATTGAGGCGCGCGCAATCTTCGCAGCAATAAAACACATTTTTGAACAAAGGAGCTCGCAAATGCAAAGATTTATCAAAGCGGCTGCGGCGGCTGGATTATCCGCAGTTCTCACGCTGTCTTGTACGCAGGGCGTTGCCCCGCAAAGCAACGCACAGCAGGAGACCGGTGCTGAACGGGGCTTTTTTTCGAGTGCCGTTACCGTATACCGCAAGGACGGCGGCACATTTGAGATTAAGTACACGACCCAAGTCACAGTCGGAAAGGGCTTGTACCGGCTTGACATTTATTCCTGCGAGGATAATGACCGGCCGGAAGCGGCATTGCTTGCAAACGGCATTAAGGTGGCGGAAAAAGGCAATACTCACATACCTTGGCTTGACTGTTTCATATCCTTCAGCAAGGACGACGTGAAAGCGCTGCAGCGAAACGGCAAGTTTGTAAAATAACAGACAGGAGTTTTCAATAACGCGCGCAGGCAGGGCACCCGCCCTGCCTTTTTTATGCCCGGCCGGACGTCTGTCCGCGCGCGAGACCGACACCCGCCCGTGCAGGAGACCGACACTACTGCTTGCAGAGGATCGCCGTAAACTCGGCATGTGGGTAAAGATGGGTGGAATGGCACAGAGGCAACGAATAGCCCAGCACAGAGGCAACGTACTGGACAGCACAGAGGTAGCGAACAAAGCGGCACAGAGGTAACGAACAAAGCAGGGGAAGTCGGCGCTTGCACGGGCGTGCATGAGACGCCTGCATTATCGTGCAGCTCTGTAGCCGTTTTTGTAAAACGCCCGCCGCGCTACGTTTTCCGCGACAGCTTCTTCATCTCGAAGTATATCAGCACCGCGGTGAATACTGACGAGCAGGCGTCCGCGACGGGCGCCGCGGCGACGATTCCCTTCAGCTTCCAGAGCCTGCCGAAAAGCAGAATGCACGGGATAAGCAGCACGCACTGGCGGAGCATTGAGAGGAATATGGCCGTTTTGGGGCGTCCGGTTACGACGAACACGTTTGAAGACACGACTTGGAACCCGACTACCGGCAGCAGTATGAGCGCGACGCGTATCGTCCATATCGCAAAGCTCACCAGCTTAGGGTCGCCGTCCGGCGCGAATATGCTCACGAGAGAGCCGGGAAACGCTTCGGCGAGGATGAAGCCCACGAGGCAGACGGACGTCGCCGCGGCGACTGCGTAGAGGTAGGTTTTTTTGACGCGTTTGAACTGCCGCGCGCCGTAGTTGTAGCCCAGTATCGGCTGTGCGCCCTGGTTAATTCCGAACACGGGCATAAGAAACAGGAACATCACCGAGCCTTGTATGTTCATGCCTGAAAGCGCAATGTCTCCTCCGTTGGGTACGCCGAGACTTTCCACGCCGTAGCGACTCATGCTTGTGTTGTAGAGCAGCTGCACGCCGGACATGACGACCTGTAGCAGGGACTGCGCCGAACCGAACGAGACAATCTGCGCCACGATTTTCAGCGACGGCTTGAATGTCCGGAGGCGGAGCCGGATAAGCGCTTTTTGGCTGAAGCTGAAGGCGAGAATCCACACCGACGAGGCGCACTGCGAGATGATCGTCGCCAGCGCCGCGCCTTTCACGCCCCAGTGGAACACGAATATGAATAGCGGGTCGAGCAGCGCATTCGTCGCCGCGCCGATAAGCATGCCGACCATAGTAATCTTCGGGAAGCCCTGCGCGCGGGTGCAATGCGAAAAACCGAAGCCGACCGTCGAGAACACCGCCCCGATCAAGATAATGCGGAAATACTCGCGCGTGTATTCGAGCGATTCGCTTCCCTCCTGCGCCCCCAGCAGAGATACAAGGAAGTCGAGGGACGGGAGGCACACCGTCGTCATCACCACGCCGCTCAACACCAGCAGCAGGAAGCAGTGGTTGAGCGCGTTCTCCGCCTCGTCCTTCCGCCCTTCGCCCAGCCGCACCGAAATCATGTTCGCCGCGCCCACGCCGAATAGCATGGCAAACGCCGCCATTATGGTCATAAGCGGCATGACGAGTGCCAGCCCGCCGAGCGCCAGCGCGCTTACGCCGCGCCCCACAAAGGCACGGTCGACTATGTTGTAGAGGGCGTTCACGACCATGCCGGTTATCGCCGGAACGGAGAAGCGGAAGAGTAGCGCGACGATAGGCTCGGTTCCCAGCCGTTCCGCCGCGCGGGCGGGGTCGGACGCTACCGGAGCCGGTTTGAATGGTATAGGCATTGCGACAGCATACTCGTTTTCGCATAAACAGGCAACGGCAATTTCTACGCACACGCACCGCCTTACTCGTATTACGGCATATAGGCTTTCGCCCTTCAGCAAACCTGCTCGGCAGGCGCTTACCTGTCCGCCGGCTTACTGTCCGTGCGCGGCGCCGGCATATACAAAGACCGGACGGCGGTTTTGCGCACGCGTGTTGACAAAACGCCGGACTCCGTTTTATATAGTGCAAAACAGCAAAACTCATAGGAGGGTTTTATGAACGCAGCAAAAGCTCTGGCGGGCGCGGTTCTGGCGGCAAGCGCCGCATGCATTTCGGCGGGAGCGCTGGTTTCATGCCGGCAGGAACTGTCGCCGGACGCGCCGCGCGAGGCGGCAAGCGGCGCGGAACGCGAAGGGCTAGGCAGTGTGGACTGGATAAAGGGAAAGAGGTAAAAAAGGAGCATGAAAAGAAAAGAAGGCATACACCGGCACGATATAAGCGACGAGGCGTGGGAACAGATAAAAGACCTGCTGCCCGGACAGGAAGGGA
>NZ_BBPW01000016.1:0-15800 GCF_001028545.1 Treponema endosymbiont of Eucomonympha sp.
CCTGTCCGGGCAGCAGTTCTTTTATCCGTTCCCACGCCTCGTCGCTTATATCGTGCCGGTGAATGCCTTCATTTCTTTTCATGCCTCTATTTTACCTCTTTTCCCCTATCCAGTCCACACTACCTAGAACAGTGTCTCTGTCCCGCCCTAGACAGAGCCTCTCTCCCGCCTAGGTAGTGTGGACTTGAAGGTGGATGTAAAGGAAAACACCTGATATGAATAGCAACGATGAAGGAAACGGTAAGCTTTGCATAGCGCGTAGCGATTCCTCGCCAGCGTTTGAGGGTGCCGAAAACGATTTTAATGAAATATTCCATAGTTTGCTGTGGAGTATTTCATTCATATCTCCCTTTTTACCTCTCTCCTCCTCTTTAGTCCACACTACCTAGGTAATGCGGACGGAAAGGGTGCACGAAAAGAAATGAAGGCATTCACCGTCACAGTATAAGCGATGAGGCGTGGGAACAGATAAAGGAACTGCTGCCCGGACAGGCAGGGAAACGCCCCGTCGTATAGGCGAAAACCCCTTATCTCTATGCTACCGAGTTTGCGGAACAAACTCGGTAGCACGCCTACAGGCGTGCGGCAAACTCTATCGTTCGGCAAAGCCGAACGCGGCATACCGGTTTTTAAGCAGTCAGCCACGCTCCCAGTGCAAATGATTTTTGCAAATCATGCGGGAAAACGTCATTCCGGCGTTGTTTGCGTTCAGCTTCGTTCAGCGCGGTCATATCATACTTGCCGTAATCGTTTGTCTGCAAAGTCGCTGTTACGCATAATGACTTTGCCGGACCGATTATGCGGGTAAACAGTTTTTCGTATTCGCTAAACTTCGCGCGGTATCCGAAAGCGTCAAGCTGTGATTCGGAGACATTCATATCAAAGATGAGCGCCGTGTGTATGCGGCGGGTGTTCAGCAAACGCCCGTCCTGCCGATAGGTGATATGCTGAAACGTGAGACGCTCGATGAGCGCGCGGACGGACGCGGTAACTTCGCTAATGTAAATAGGCGAACCGATAATCAGCGCGTCGGCTTGGTCGATTTTGGCAAGCACCGGTTTGAGGTCGTCGTTTACCGCGCAATGCTCTAAGCTTTTGCCGCCCACGCGCTTGCATTCAAAGCAGCTTATGCAGCCCTTGAAGTTCAAATCGTACAGGTGAACCAGTTCGGTTTGCGCGCCTTTTGAAGCGGCGCCTTTAAGCGCTTCCTGCACGAGCAGGTCTGTGTTCCAGCCTTTACGCGGGCTTCCGTTGATTCCGATAACTTTCATATTCGTTTACCTCCGCAAACGCATTCTCTTAGTGCAAAACGTACCTGTTCGCGCTGCTTTCCCAGCAACGTTGATATGCCTTCTTATTCATTCGGGTTATGGCGCCCGTGTTTGCAACCCTTCGTGCCGCCATTTTCTACTCCTTTTCTTCGTATACCATATACTGGCTATTCTTCTGCGGGTGTTCATCCGCGTGCTCTTTACACTTTGCAGTGAAAAACGTAAAGAACACAAGATTTACCGCCAGCGCCAATGCTGCTATTGCCGGCATTTTGCGTCTCCTTTATTTATCGGTCATGCTGTATTTCCAGCCGTGTTTTTGGGCGTCCTGTGTATGCGCTTTCCAGTGCGTTTGTGGTTTTTGTACGTCCGTTGACTTGTGTAATTTATACATTACAATACGTGCAATCGGCTGTGCAAAAAAACATTCTACTGCAAAAGAAATAGCAACATTACGCGGCCATTTATAAAAGAAATATTGTATGGGTTCTATGCTAATATGATGTTGACCGATCCACGTGCCAATTATTGTTAAAAAAATGGACATAAGAAAAACGGTACACATAATATTGATTGTAATATGAGCCTTAAAACTGTCGTTTTTGGCAACGATTTTTTCGGTTAGCCACGCGGCAGGTTTGTATGTAAGCAATACCAAGGCAATAACACAGGGCCAAATGAAAGGTATTACCTTTAGAACATAAACCCATACGCTCAAACTAAATTCCATTTCAAACATAGTGATTAATGGCGCGATGACGTTGACTGATAATATTGAAATTATAGCCATAAAAAGGACAAATTCCCGTTTATTTCGGGGCAATCTCATATAAAAGTCCATATTATACTCCGCTCTGAGAAAAAAAATAATACCGTATGGAGTCTTTTATACGTATGTTTGTACGAGAAAAGCTGCCTGAAAACCGTCAGTTTTACCAACTGACCATGCCAGTATAGGAATTTTTGAATTTTTCGTCAAGAAGATTAAAATCTTCAGACGCCGTGGAGGGCGCCTGCAACGATAAAGGTAAACAAAAAAATAGCGCCTAACATAAAAGATTTACGCCACCGCGGACTGCCTCTGTCCCCGCAGATTTTTACGACAGCATAAAATAATCCGGCGGTTTTGTCAACGCCTTTCCTGCCGTTTTTGCGCAGAAAAGCGGCGGGGAGCGCTTTGCGCCTGCCGAGTTTAGCGGCAGCCTTTATCCCGCGAGTTTGCAAAGCAAACTCGGTAGCACGCTACGGCGTGCGGCGGTTTCTTGAGGGAAGTCGGCGTATAGACGGCGCGGGAACCGGAGGGCGCATAACTGTCCAGATATACTTTATAACTGTCCAGATATACTTTATAACTGTCCAGATATACTTTATAACTGTCCAGATATGCTTTATAACTGTCCAGATATACTTTATAACTGTCCAGATATACTTTGTAACTGTCCAGATATGCTTTATAACTGTCCAGATATACTTTATAACTGCCTAGATATACTTTATAACTACCTAGATATACTTTATATCTGCCCAGATATGTTTTATATCTGCCTAGATATGTTTTATATCTGCCCAGATATGTTTTATATCTACCTAGATATGTTTTATATCTGCCTAGATATGTTTTATATCTGCCTAAATATATTTTGTATCTGCCTAAATATATTTTGTATCTGCCTAAATATATTTTGTATCTGTCTAGATATACGCCGGAATTGCCCAAATATGAGCCGTGTTTGGGCAGTTATATGTTGTATTGGAGCAATTATACGATAGAATTAGGCAGTTATGCGCCGCCTCTAGACAGCTTTTCCCCGCGTGTATCTGAACCCGCTCTGCGTTCAGGCAAGCCTGAAGCGCGTTCGGGCAGACCTGTCCGGTCTGCGTTACCGCACTGTTCCCTGCGCTTCAAACTGCGCCGCGTACGCGGCAAACATATCGTAGCCCAGGTATTGGTTCGACAGCCTGCTTAAGGTTCCGTCTTCGCGCAGGGCTTTAATGGCGCCGTCAATATCGCCGCATAATGCCGTTTCGTTTTTTGCCAGCATAAAACTGGTGTCCGCGATAAACGCCGGAGGCGTAAGACGCAGGTTTGTTATTCCCAGTTCCTTAACGATTATGTCAAAGGAAGACGGATATACCAGCGCGCTGTCTATGTCGCCTCTGTTTACCATATTGATAAAGTCGGCGTCGCTCGTGTCATTGTAGCCCTTCAGAATGAGCTTTTTGTCCGGGTGCGCCTTATTCCACGAAGAAAGGAAAGTGTAGTTATACCACGAGACGACACATCCTATGGTTTTGCCGGCGAAATCGTCCAGTGAATTAAGGTTTTTATGTTCTGTTCGGGTTACAAAGTTTACCGGCGTGAGCGCCGTATACTGTTCCGGAAATATGAACTTTGTTTTTCGGGCTTCGCTCCGAACCAGCGTATACATGGCTATAGGAGTATTCCCCGCTTCAAGCGCGACGGTCGTCGCTTCATAATCCATGCCGCTGATTTTAAATTCGTATTGCGGGAGCAGCTTATCGATTTCTTTCAATACGGCGACTTCATAGCCGTCGTATTCGCCGTCGCTGTTTATATACGAGAACGGAACGTTTGTCGCAGCCGCTGCCGCTTTTACCGTTTTTACCCCCGGCGCGTCCTTTTTCTTTTCGCAGCCGGACACTCCGAGAGCCAGCCCGACGGCTGCAACAGCAGCGCGTTTCAAAAACCTTTTCATAGACGCCTCCCAATGTTTTTATGCGGATGCTAAAGGCTGTCCGGCGTCCTGTCAACGCTTTGGGGGCATTTCTGCGCAAAATAACGATTTTTGCCGCCTGCGCTGAGCATGCAAAAGGCGGGGTTTTCGCCCCGCCTTTATGCGCCGCCCGCTGACTGCGCCTGTGCAGGCATGCGCACTACCCGCGCCCGCCAGCGGCTTAAAGCTCGCTGAACCACCCTTTGCAGTATACAAACTTTTTTGATACGCGCACCGCGTCTTCCCAGGGACCATCCCACCGCTCGACAGCTCTTTCAGCGCCTATACTAACAAATTCCACGTCGCAAAGTGCGTCTTTTTTCTTTGAAAAGCCGATTTCTCTGCCGACCGGGCTTATCGCTTCCTTGCCGTGAGAATCGGTAAGCAATTCCACAATTTTCTCAAAGTCTTTTTTAGCGCCGCTTGTGGTCAGGCTTACAATGCGGTATTTGCCGTCAATCTGACCCGATCCCCACCCGCCGGACGTCTTGTATTCACGCCCGCTCACCCGGTCTGTAACGGTAATCGGCTTTACAAGGAATCTCTCGGGCGAAGCTGATTCTTTTGCAGCCGTAGCGGACAGCGGACTGTCGCAGGCGTAAAACACGCCCAAACACAGCGCGGCGCCGCTCACGCCGATCAGACAGAACTTTTTCACTTTGCGCTCCTCCGCGGACTTTCCCGTCGATGTCTTTTGCAAAGACTGCGCGGTACCGCAGCTTTTCCCCGCTACTATGACAGATGTTTTTCGCCTTGTCAAGCGTTTTTCCGGCAAAGGCGCGGCGCCGGACAAGTCGCCCGCACTCGGTTTTAAGCCGCTCATACAATTTTATGAGTGACTCATAAAAACCTCTGAGTAACTCATACGATTTTATGGGCGACTCATAAAACCTTGTGAGCGGCGCATAAAATTTTGTGGGCCACGCATAAAACCTTGCGAGCGGCGCATAAACGCTGCTGAAGGTCGCGTCCGGTTTTGTTTGTATACCGTTTATCTCTATGTGATACAAAGGTTTTACCGTTATGTCTTGCCTGTGCCCCGCGAGTGTGCGGCATGCGGGCTTTGCCTCGCTGCCGAATTTTTTCAAAAAACCCGGTCGTTCCCCGCAAGGGGAACGACCGGGCGGCGGTTTCTTCAGAAAACTCAAGCCTTACCCGTTCCCTGCGCCTGCCTCTCTGCCGAGTTCCTTCAAGGAACCCGAACGTTACCTCGTAGGGGTAACGCTTCATGCGCACCGAACGGCTGGTTACCTGCCGAGCGGACTTGCCGAAGGGCGGGAACCTCTGCGCCGTTCACCCGCTCTTGCGGGGGATAGACACTATCGTTTGCAGGGGGTCGGTGTCCTGTCCAGTACATCTTCATCCATAGGCGAAGCCTCTATGCCAAGCGAGTTTGCAAAGCAAACTCGGTAGCACGCCGAAGGCGTGCGGCAAACTCTGGCGTTCGGCTACCGCCGAACGCCTTTGACACGCGCCGACAGCCTGCGCTATGCTGGGCGAATGGAATGCGCCGGAACCGCGCCGGAACGCTGCGAAGCCGTTATCGGCTGCGAAATACATTGCCAGCTTCTGACAAACACAAAAGCCTTCTGCGCCTGCGAAAACCGCTACGGCGGAATGCCGAACACGCGGGTGTGCCCCGTGTGCCTCGGTCTGCCCGGCGCGCTGCCCCGCATAAGCCGCGGCTGCGTGGAGCTCGGCGCCGCCGCGGGGCTCGCCCTGAACTGCGCCGTCTCTCGCTACGCCAAATTCGACCGCAAGCACTACTTCTATCCCGACCTTGCCAAAGGCTACCAAATCACGCAGTACGATATTCCCCTCTGCGCCGGAGGCTGGGTGGACCTGCCGCTTTCGCGCCTGCCGGAAAGCCAGCGGCCGGGCGGCGCGCTGTTCCGCCCGAACAACTTCGCGGGCGAGCCCTGCGCCGCCGGAGCGTACCGCCGAATCCGCGTCGGGCGCGTTCACCTTGAAGAGGACGCGGGCAAGAGCCTGCACGCCGAGGGCGGGCACAGTTATATTGACTACAACCGCTGCGGCGCGCCGCTTATCGAAATCGTTACCGAGCCGGACATTTCGTCCCCAGAGGAAGCCGCGCTGTTTATGCAGACGGTGCAGGAAATCCTACGCTACGTGGGCGCGACGAACGGCAATCTGGAGGAGGGCAGCCTGCGCTGCGACGCGAACGTCAACCTGACGGTGTGGGAGGGCGGAGCGGCGTTCCATACGCCGATCTCCGAAATCAAGAACCTCAACTCGTTCCGAGCCGTCCGCGACGCCTGCGCGTATGAGGCGAAACGGCAGCTTGCCGAGTTTTGCGCCGACCGGCAGGAGTTCAGCGCGGGGTTCAAGCGCACTATGAGCTGGGACGAGGCGAAGGGCGAGACCGTGATTCAGCGCACGAAAAATTCGTTCGTCGACTACCGCTTCGTCGCGGAGCCGGACATAAAACCGTTCCATATATCCGAGGACTTTATCTCCCGCGCCGTCTCGCGCGTGGGCGAGCTGCCGGAGGCGAAGCGCGCGCGCTTCAGGAAGGACTTCGGCTTGAGCGATTTTGACGCCGAGACGCTCACGTCGAGCCGCGCCCTGTCGCTCTGGTTCGAGGAAGCCGCGAAGCTGTCCCGCGAGCCAAAGAAGGCGGCGAACTGGATTCTGGCGGAACTGCTCGCGGTGCTCAACGAGCGCGGCATATCCATAGCGGAAGTCAGCCTGAGCCCGAAGCATATCGCGGATTTGGCGAACGCGCTTACGGACGGCGCGATTACGAGCAAGCAGGCGAAGGGCGTGTTCGCCGAGATGCTCAAAACCGGCAAGTACCCCGCCGACATTATCCGCGAATCCGGCTTGGCGCAGCTTACGGACGCGGGCGCAATCGAGCGCTGCGTGGACGAAGTGCTGGCGGAGAACCCCGCCGCCGCCGCCGACTTTCGGAAGGGCAAAACCAACGCGCTCGGCTGGCTTATGGGGCAGGTTATGAAGAAGTCCGGCGGCACGGCGAACCCCAAAAGCGCGACCGAGCTGCTCAGGCAACGGCTGGAAACGCGGTAAACCCGCCGCTGTTTTACGGCATTCAGGCGCACTGCGTTTCGGGGCATACGGTATAAATTGCGGGACGGGAGCATTTTGTCAAATGCGCGTTCAGGGTATTTGACAAAAAACCTATACCGCCGTAACCTGACTAAAATCATAGGATATGTATGATAAAAATCTGGAAACTATGGAGGGGATGATGAAGAAAAGAAAAAAAATGGTGTTTTTTGCGGTATTTTTTGCGGCGACTGTCGCAACAATGAGTGCCGCTGCCGCGGGTAAAGGCGGCAAGGCGCGGGAAGTGGTGGTAGGAACCGGGAACTCGTTCTGGGGTTTCTGCTTCCTTGACGCAAAGGGAGAACTGGTGGGCTATGAGCTTGACGTGCTGCGAGCGGTGGACGAGCTGCTACCGCAATACCGCTTCAGCTTTGATACCGCCGAGTTCCGCTCAATTTTGGTGGGGCTGGACGCGGGCAAATTTGACCTCGCGGCGCATAACTATGCCAAAAACGCCGAACGGCAGGAAAAATACCTCTACGGCAAGGTGCCTTACGGCCATTACAACTACGTTATCGCGGTAAAGGCCGGCAGAAAGGACATAAATTCGCTTAAAGACCTTGAGGGCAAGACGGTGTCTGCCAGTTCCGGTTCCAACATTTCCTATTATCTGGAAAACTACAACAAAGACACCGCCGCGGTGCCGGTAAAAATTGCCTATGGTTCACTGGACGAGGAAACGCTGATAAAGGGATTGGAGGAAGGGCGCTACGACGCCTTTTTTACCGAAACAAAGCGCCTGACTGAAACACGGCGGGCATACGGCAACCGCGTGGAGGGGGTGGGCGGAACGCTGCTGCCCGGTTACACCTATTACATTTTCCGCAAGGGCGACGAACAATTGCGCGACGCTGTTGATAAGGCGTTGCAAACACTGCGCTCTAACGGCACTTTGTCAAAATACAGCTCAAAGTGGTTTGACCGTGATTATTCCGGTATCCTTCCCGATCTGAAGCCGTAGGCAGATGAAACCTGCGGAACGCTTTTTCCCCAATGGTCTGTTTCAGCGCGCGCTGGAGCTGCAAGACTGGTGCGTTGAAACGCGCCGCCACTTGCACCGCCACCCCGAACGAAGCGGGCAGGAATTCGAGACCCTCGCGTACCTGCGCGGTCTCCTTGACGAATTCGGCGCGCCTTGGATTGAGGTGGAGGACGGCGGTATTTTGGCGCTGCTGGGGGACGAGCGGCGCGGCAAAACGGTGCTGCTCCGCGCGGATATTGACGCCCTCCCTATCAGCGAAAACCCGCGCAATCTCAAACGCGAGCGCGAGGTGATTTCGGAAAACCCCGGAATTCAGCACGCCTGCGGGCACGACGCCCACACGGCGATGCTGCTGGCGGCGGCAAAACTGCTTGCGCCATTCAACGACGAGATTCCGGGTCGGATTATCCTGCTGTTTCAGCGCGGCGAAGAGGGAAACGGCAACTTGCGCGAAATCTTAAAGTATGTTGACGCCAAACATATTCATATTGACGGGGCACACGCGATTCACGTTCGGCCTGACTTGCTGGCGGGGAAAATCGCCTCGGTGGCGGGGGCAGTCATGGCGTCCCCGGCAGCCTTTGACATAACGATTACCGGAAGCGGCGGGCACGGCTCCCGTCCCGACTTGGCCAATAATCCGCTGGACTGCTGGGCGGCGCTGTATCAGGGCTTTAAAGACATCCGGCTCAAACACACGTCACCGTTTGAGCCGTTTACGCTGGCGGTGGGAAAACTTGACTATGGAGCGCAGGCAAATGTGATTTCGCCCGCGCTGCATTTTGTTTTGAGCGTGCGGTTTTACAACGAAGACTGCGGAGAGATTTTTCACGATGAAGTCCTCCGCCTCCTTGAAGGCATAACCAAGGCGTACCATTGCGCCTATACGGTGAACCGCTTTTTAGTCGCGCTGCCGCCGATAAAAAACGACGCGGCGGCGGCGGCCATATCTCAAAACGCGATACGCTCCTATATCGGCGAGGAACACTTGATTAACGCCCACGAGCCGATGATGTGCTCCGACGATTTTGCGCTTATCGGCAAACGCTATCCTGCGGTGATGCTGCAGCTCGGCATACGCAATGAAGAAAAAGGCAGCGGCGCGGAACTGCACAGCGACCTGTTTGATATTGACGAAGCGGCGCTGCCGCTTGGAATAGCGGCGACGGCGGGTTTCGCGCTGGACTTCTTGGCGTCGGCTGATGAATGATTTTTTTAGTTGGGCACGGCTCGCGGAGGAACTGCCGCTTATCCTGATGAGATTGCCGGTTACGCTGTCTATTGTGTTTGTCGCAACGACCGGCGGGCTTATACTGGGCACTATCGCCGCAGTAATCCGCCTCGCAAAGGCACCGGCGTTATATCAGATAACAAGTACCGGCATTTCGTTTTTTCGCGGCACGCCGATAATCGTGCAGTTATTTGTGGTGTATTTCGGGCTGCCGGTGCTGCTCAAAGTATTCGGCGTCAACGCAAACCGCTGGCCCAAACTGTTTTTTGTCTGTATTACCTACTCGCTGAACATGAGCGCGTTCTTGTCGGAGATAATTCGCAGCGCCATAAGCAGTGTTGACGCGGGGCAGCGCGAGGCGGCGTATTCGGTGGGACTCACTTCTGCGCAAGCCTTTTTTCGCGTGGTGGCGCCTCAGGCGGTGCTTATCGCGCTGCCTAGTTTTTCGGTAAGTCTGTTGGCGCTCCTGCAAAATACTTCGCTCGGTTTTACTATCGGCTTGATCGATATGGTGGGGCAAGTGCGCGCGATTGCGATTCGTACCCACCACGTCTTTGAAGGCTACATAGCCGCCGCGGTGATTTTTGTATTATTGAGTATCTTGTTCAGTTTTTTACTCAGCCTGCTCGAAAAGAAATTGAAATCAAAAATATTCAAGGAGGCGCGCCGTGGGATTTGACCTTTCGTTTATGACCGTGGCGCTCAAAGCCGGCATTTCCGCCGTCCCCTTGACCACGGCGCTGTCGGGAGGCGCGTTTGCCGTCAGCTTTTTGTGTGGCACGGTGTTTGCGCTTGTCCGGCTGAACAACGTGCCGTATCTTTCAAAATTGCTGCAAATCTATATAACGGTTATCAAAGCGGTTCCGGCGATTCTGCTCTTATATATAGTATATTTTTTGATTGTTGACGGGTTTAACGCGTTTTCGGAAGCGCTGCGCCTGAACGTTACCTCAAAAAACATCAGCATGAATGTTATCGCCGTTATTGCGCTTTCATTGAACGGCACGGTGACGGTTTCGGAAACGATACGCGGCGCGTTTCTTTCGGTGCCTCGCGGTCAGTATGAAGGGGCATATTCCGTGGGGCTTACGGGCTATCAAACCCTCAAACGGGTTGTGCTGCCCCAGATGATTCCGGTGGCGGTGCCGGTGCTGTGCAATAATCTGATTGTGTTTATTAAAATGTCGGCATTGTTGTATTACATTTCCGTGACGGATATTTTGAACGCCGCGCAAATTCCCGCTACTATCAATTACAAGTTTTTGGAAAGCTATGTCGCGGCGGCGTTAATCTATTGGGCTATCTGTGTGGCTATTGAAAAACTTTCAAAATTGCTAGAACGGAAACTCAGCCGGTACCGGGACAAATAAAGGCAGTGCGGTATGATTGAAGTTACGGGCGTGCATAAATCATTCGGCAAGAATGAAGTGTTACGGGGAGTTGACCTCCGCGTTGAAAAAGGCGACGTGATTGTTGTAATCGGGCCGAGCGGTTCCGGAAAAACGACGCTGCTGCGCTGCGTCAATTTTCTGGAAAAAGCCGACGCCGGCACGCTTACTATAGACGATACGACGCTCGACCTTGCCCGCGCAACCAAAAAACAAATTTTAGACATACGGCGAAAAACCGCGTTTGTGTTTCAGAATTTCAACCTATTTAAGAACATGACGGTGCTCGGGAATGTCATGGAAGGCTTAGTTACCGCTCGGAATGTTCCTAAAAAAACGGCGGAAGAGCTGGCAAAGGCGGCGCTTGCCAAAGTGGGGCTGTCGGACAAACTCGCGTCCTACCCGAACCGGCTTTCCGGCGGTCAGGAGCAGCGTGTCGCCATAGCCCGTGCGATAGTCCTTAATCCCGCAGTGATTCTTTTTGACGAGCCGACGTCGGCGCTCGACCCGGAACTGGTGGGCGAAACCCTGTCGGTGATAAAACGCATCGCGCGCGAAGGGGTTACGATGGTGGTGGTAACCCACGAGATGCGTTTTGCGCAGGATGCGGCAAACAAGGTTATCTTTATGGACAAAGGCGTCGTTGTTGAGGAAGGCGCACCGGAAGAGATTTTTGCCCGCCCCAAAGAAGAACGCACCCGCCAGTTTTTAAGCCGCGTGACGGGCGCGTATCAATAGCAGATTTAGGGCAACTGGGCGCGGGCTGCTCCGAAACGCGCTCGGCTGGCTCATAGGACAGGCTATAAAGAAGTCCGGCGGCAGAAACGCGGTAACCCCGCCCGCTGTTTTGCCGCGGCATTCAGGCGCAATGCGTTTCGGAGCATACGGTATGAATTATGGGACGGGATTCTTCCTAAGCCAAGGGTGCTACTGCGGCGTAGCGTAAACTGTATGTTATGCGAAGTTGGGCGTACTTAATTTTTTGCTAAATTTTCTTTAATGATCTCTGTCCTTTTTTTATTTAATTCATCTATCATTTCTTTGGGTAGATCAATATTATTAATTGTTAGATATGGTTTCATATTCTCTGAAATCCATTTTTCTGCATTCCGTATCTCGTTAGAAGATTTAAAATCTTCTGGAGTTTGGCCCCGCCATGTTCCAGCAATTTTTGATTCAAGCACGCCCAAATCATTCCAAAGTCCAATTTGAGCAGGCAATAAACAATCTATAAGTCCTCCCAAATATATTGAATTCGCAAAAATATCTGTTCGAATATTATTTATTTCATTATGCAAAGCCTGTATCATTTCCTTTTGTTTCGTTTTATCCGCTTCTTTTAAAATAGTATCATGTGAATACATTATTTTTAAAAATAGCCCATAAATTTTCTGATAAAGTTCTATTCTGACTTTATCCGCATTAATCACCATATTCGCTGTAATTATTGAAACAGCCGCTTCATTTCGGAAGGCAACATCTAAATATTTTTGAATTTCTTTTAAACTTTCTTCTTTTCCTGCGCTAATTTCTGCTTTAATTGACTCAATATCCTTTGTATATTCTCTGGTCAAATCCATTTTGAATGTTTCTATCGATTGTTCATAAACATGATCGAGTTGTTTCTTGAAGAATGCATTTACCAAACCAAAAGCAAGTAAAATCAAAACCTCAATTACACCACTACAAGTAGTGACCATTGTAATAAAGCTTACCAATTGATTATAATCCATGTTTTTCTCCTTAAAAGATTATTATAATATCTTTTTTCAATCTTGTCAACTAATTTTAGCCCAATTGACACTAATTTTAGCCCAATTTCGCATAACGTTCCAGGTTTGCGACGTTTTCCGGCGGATAAGAACGAAACGCAGTTTCGCCCGCCGGAAAATGTGCTGTAGCGACCGACAGGGAGCGGAAGCCAAGCCGCTACTGCGGCGCAGCGTATAGCGTATGTTATACGCCGTTTGCCCGTACTTTATTATTCTATTTCCTTTCTCATTATTATTTCATTTTCCAATTCTTTATATTTTATAAACCCCATGTTTTCATATAATTTTATAGGTCCAGGATATTCTTCAAAACAATTTTTTCCATTCTTTAATGGATATGCTTCTATATATTTTGTTCCATCATTTTTTGAATCTTCATAAATTTTCTTTAATATTTTTGTCGCAATTCCCTTTCCTCTCATATTTGGAGCAATTAAAAAACATACTATTGATTTTATTTCATTATCAATATCATCACATAATTCTTTTCTATTAGTTATACGTATATAACTATTTTTTTTATTTACATTACACCATCCAATAACCTCATCATTTTGATATGCTAAATATCCATTAATCATTTTATTTTTTATTAACAATATTGCTTCATTTCTCATTCCCGTTTTTGCCGAATGGTCTAATATTTTTCCTATTTCATCATCAAAATAATAAGATGTACAATAACACCATGACCAGTCTTCATGATCACTAAAACCAATATTATCAAAAAAGAATAAATAATCGTCCATTAATTCCGGAGAAAATTTCTTTATAATAATGTCCTTCATTTATATTATCTTCCAAATAAAAGTCAAACTCATTCTAATATGTTTTTATTATTTTGTCAACTTTTCTTTAGTAAATTTTTTATTATTTTGTCAACTTTTCTTTAGTAAATTTTTTATTATTTTTATATTTTTCAACCAATGTTAGGGCAAATGGCGTATAACGTGAAAAGTTTACGACGTTTGGGGCGGGTAATAGGGCAATGCGAAGCATTGACCCCCGCCCCAAATGTGCCGGAGAAAAACCCCACAAAGGCGCTACTGCGCCGACTGGGGTTTTGTGGAGGCAAAGCCGCTACTGCGGTGCAGCGTAAACTGTATGTTAAACGATGTTTTTGCGCCCCAAAACTACACCCGCTTTCAAGGTCGGGCGTAGCAACAAAAACCTGTTGTTGTTTTCCCAGCGGGGGCAAATGTATAAGGCATTGCCCCTGTCCGATTCGTCAAAGGAAAACATATAGGGAGTCGCTGTGGCAAAGGCTGAATTGCGCAAGTCCTCAATAGAAACGGGCGAGGCGTGGCGGCGCCTGTCTGTGGGCGGGTATTTCCTGCTTGAGACGGGCGAATATCACAGCGGCGCGGCGCAGGCGGAACTGGCGCAGCAGGGTTTCGCCGACATTACGGCGTATGCCGACTTGAGCGGGCAGCCCCGCGTCATCCGGGCGCGGCGGGCATAAGGCAAGCCTGCGGCTTGCTACCGAGTTTCGCGTTGCCCTTACGGGCAACGTCCGAGTTTCTTGAGGAAACTCGGCATATAAGGTTTGGTGCGCATGAAGCGAGGCGTTTGGTGCGCATGAAACGTTCCCCTTGCACGGGGAACGACCGAGTTTCTTGAAGGAACTCGGCATATAGGCAAAGCCTGAAGTGGGCACTTCACGACTTCTGAAGTGCCCACTTCAGGACTCCTGACACGCGCACTTCAGGACTCCTGAAATGCGCACTTCACAACCTCTGAAGTGCGCGCTTCACAAAGCCCGACGCGGGAACGCCGCGCGCCTGTGCCCGCTCCAGCGCGAAGGCGGCGGGGGAGCTGGAAACCGTCAGCGCGATTCTGCCCGAACGCAGGGCGCCCGCCCGTTCCGCGTCGAGCAATGCCTGCAGGTTGGTGCCGCCGCCCGATACGAACACCGCGATAGGAACAGGAATCATCATGCCGCCTCCGAATGCGCATTCGGCGGTAGCCGAATGTCCGAGTTCCTTCAGGAAACTCGGCAGATAAGTTTTAGCCTCTATGCCTCTCGTCTGTCCAGTAAGCAGACAGCTTATAGTCCAGTAAGTCGACCCCTGCAAGCAGTAGTGTCGATCCCCTGCACGGGCGGGTGTCGGTCTTACACTCGAACAGAACAGTGCTTCTGTTCTACTCTAGACAGTGTCTCTGTCCTGTTCTAGACAGAGCCTCTCTGCCGACCGTGTCGCTGCCTCTGTTAGCCCTATCGCTGCCTCTGTTAGCCCTATCGTTGCCTCTGTTAAGCCCTTAACGCTGCCTCTGTTCTGGGTGCGTATGAGCGCGGCGCGGGGCTTTACCTCTATGCCGAGTTTCCTCAAGAAACTCGGTCGTTCGGCTGCCGCCGAGCGCCCCTCACTTGGCGACAAAGTCGCCGCCCAGCCACTCAAGGGAAAGCCGCTTTATTGTGCCGTCGTCCTTCAGTTCTTTCAGCGCCGCGTCGAGGGTCTTTTGCAGTTCCGCGCCTGTCCGCTTATTGAACAGATAGTACGTGTCCGAGTCGTATACCTGCGGCTGCACAACGCGGAGATGCGCGTCATATTCCTTGTTCCACCGCTCGAAGTCGCGCGCCGTCGACACCGTCGCGTCCGCCCTGCCCGACGCGATGTCCTCGCATATAAGGGCGAAGGTCGACGCAAAGATGAATTTGAACGGGCGCCCGTGCTCCTCGTTCCACTTGTTCGTTATGTAATACGCGTTGCTCGGCGAGATTAGCACCACCACCGTCTTGCCCTTCAGGTCGTCGAACGAGCGTATGCTGAAGTTGTTCTCGCGCACGCCCAAATGCAGAGGAAACGTGGTGTAGCCGACCGTGCCGTACAGGTATTTCTGCGCCCGCTCAGCATTGTATTCGCACTGGCACGCCGCCACGTCGATTTTGCCCGCCTCCAGCGACAGGAGGATATTGGCAAAACTCTGCGCCTGATACCTGAACGCGAACTCCGGGTGCCGCGCGTCGATTTCGTCCAGCACCGCCCTTTCAAAGCCGGTCGGCTTGTTGTGTTCGTCGAGGTACCAGTACGGAGGGTACGCCGCCGCCGCCCCGACGATGATTTCGCGCGGCTGTGCGCCGCTGTTCTTGGCGTTTCCCGCCGCGTTCGCCGACAATGTCGCCGCGAATGCCAGCGCCGCCGCCACGATTCTCTTTGTTGCTTTCATATCATAGCCTCCTGCCCCAAAGTATTGCGCCAGTATACGCCGCTTCCGCCGCCGATCAAGGTACCGCCCGCGCCGGGCTTTGTGAAGCGCGCACTTCAGAGGTTGTGAAGTGCGCATTTCAGGAGTCCTGAAGTGCGCGTGTCAGGAGTCCTGAAGTGGGCACTTC
>NZ_BBPW01000017.1:0-12453 GCF_001028545.1 Treponema endosymbiont of Eucomonympha sp.
GCTACCCTGACGCCGCAATCGAAGCGATGCTCGGCGCGAAGATTCCGGACGGAATGCGCCTGTACCCGTCGTACAAAATGGTGGATACCTGCGCGGGCGAGTTCAGCGCGGAAACGCCGTACTTCTACGCAACCTACGACGCGGAAAACGAGGCGGCAGCGTTTCTGGCAAAACGGGCGTAAACAGACCGTCATTTCGGCGCGCGCTTGCGAAGCACTGCAAGGACGTAAATCCGGCGCAAAACGGTCGCTCCAGCGCACAACCGCAGGGCGGTATAAAGCCGCCAAACGGTATTGCATGCGCGGGGCAATAGGGCGGCATAAGGCGGCGCGCGCCGTTGACACAGGCAAGCCTCTATGCAATAGTATGAAAATCCCTGCGGCAGAGCCGGAAGGAGGTGACACAATAATGGCACAGATACTAGTTGAGGAAAACGAAAGCCTTGAGCGGGCAATCAGGCGTTTTAAGCGAATGGTTGAACGGGAAGGGATTATCCGCGAGTGCAAACGCCGCGAACACTATGAAAAGCCTTCTACTATCAGAAACCGCAAAAACAAGGCAATGCAGCGCAAGCTGATAAAAAAAGTAGTAGGGCGGCGTCATGCGCTCCGCGAGCGGGACCGCGGATCAAGAGAACGCCCCGGCAGCTATCCGCCGCCAAGATAAAGGCGGCTTTGTTTCCGCCGCCGAATACAAAGCGGGGCTGTTGCCCAACAGCCCCGCTTTTTTGTGTCTGTCCGCGCATGCGGTTTGTTCTTGAGGAGGATATATGGTACAGACTTTGCAGAAGAATCCGGCGTGGAAGGGACGGCGCGGTCCGCTCCTTCTGGTGATTATGGACGGCGTCGGGTACGGCGCATACCCCGAAGGGGACGCGGTGCGGGTGGCGCGAATGGCGCACTTCGGCGCAATTACGGCGCGCTCGGCGTACACGAAGCTCAAGGCTCACGGTCAGGCGGTCGGTTTGCCTTCCGACGACGATATGGGCAACAGCGAAGTCGGGCATAACGCAATGGGCTGCGGGCGCGTGTTTGCGCAAGGGGCAAAGCTCGTGTCCGCGTCTATTGCAAGCGGCGCGCTGTTCGCGGGAGACACGTGGCAGAAGCTCGCCGCCAGCGCGAAGGCGGCGGACGGCGCCCTGCATTTTATCGGGCTGCTTTCCGACGGCAACGTGCATTCGCACCTCGACCACCTCAAGGCGATGATTGCGCGGGCGCTCAAAGACGGTGTCGGGAAAATCCGCGTGCACGCCCTGCTCGACGGGCGGGACGTGGGCGAGACGAGCGCGCTCGACTACGTGCTGCCGTTCGAAGCTTTTCTCGCGGACTGCAACAAGACGGGCGCGGACTGCCGAATCGCGTCAGGGGGCGGGCGCATGTATCTCACTATGGACCGGTACGGCGCGGACTGGTCCATGGTGGAGCGCGGCTGGCAAACCCACGCGCTCGGCGAGGGGCGGGCGTTCGCGTCGGCGCGGGAAGCTATCGAGACCTACCGCGCGGAAATCCCCGGCGTCATAGACCAGGACCTGAAAGAGTTCGTGATAACTGAGCAGGGCAAACCCGTCGGCACAATCAACGACGGCGACAGCGTCATCTTCTTCAACTTCCGCGGCGACCGCGCCCTCGAAATAACGAGCGCGTTTGAAACCCCCGACGGCGAATTCAACAAGTTCGACCGGAAGCGTCTGCCCAAAATAGAATACGCCGGCATTATGGAGTACGACGGCGACCTGCATATCCCCGCGCAGTACCTCGTCAGCCCGCCCGCAATAGACCGGACGCTCGGCGAATACCTCGCCGCGTCGGGGGTTCGGACGCTCGCCCTCAGCGAGACGCAGAAATACGGGCACGTTACGTATTTTTTCAACGGCAACAGACTGGGCAAGTTCGACGAGAAGCTGGAGGACTACGCGGAAATCAAGAGCGACGTGGTGCCGTTCGAGCAGCGCCCGTGGATGAAGTGCGCCGAAATCACCGACGCCGCCGGCGGCGCTGTCGGGAGCGGCGCGTATGACTTTATACGGATCAACTTTCCGAACGGCGATATGGTGGGGCATACGGGTGTGTTCAACGCCGTCGTCTGCTCTCTGGAAGCGCTCGACCTGCAGCTCGGCCGGCTGCGGAAGGCAATAGACGAGGCGGGCGGAATCATGCTCCTGACCGCCGACCACGGCAACGCCGACGATATGTACGAGCACGACAAAAAAACCGGCGGCGTGTCCCTGAAGGCTGACGGCAGCCCGAAGGCGAAGACCAGCCACTCGCTCAACCCCGTGCCGTGCGTCATCTATGACCCGGAATGGAAGGGCGAATACGGGAAGCGCCTGAACGAGGGGCTGGGAATCAGCTCGCTCGCGGCGACGTGCGCGTGCCTGCTGGGGTTTGTCCCGCCCGTGGATTACGACAAAAGCCTTATCGACGTGAAGGCGGAGCCGCTCTGACCTATGGGTGAAGGCATCGCGGCAAAGCCTTCGCGCCGAGCCTCCTGAAGAAACCGCCGAACGCGGCAAAAATCGAAAGACAGCAAATCAAACAGCGCGGGCTTAAACGCCCGCTCTTTAAGGACAGAGCAAATGAAAAGCAAGACGGCAGCGGCGCTGGCGGTCGGTGCCGCATTTTTTGCGGGCGCGTGCATAGGAATCGGGTGCAACGCCAGCATAGACCGGGACATTCCGATACCGAAATCCGTAAACACCGGCGGCGTTATATCGGCGGCGGGGAGAGGCAATTTAGGGGGTGTTTACCGGCTGACCGGTCCGAAAGGAATCGTGGACAGCTATTTCCTCGATACGGGAGGCGACGGGCAGTTCTTTACGCCTGAAAACGCCGGAAAAGACGTTATGGTACAGGTTTGGAACTGGTTCAGAAAAGACAACGATACCATTCGCAACGCGCTAGAACGGGCAGGCATTCCAATACGCGACTTCTACAATACCAGCGATTTTGACTTTTGCTATCTGAAGTTCAGCCTCAAAGACGTAATCAAAATCGAAAAGAGAGACAACAGACCGGCGGGCATCTGACGGGCGGGATTACCGAACGGGAGAGAAAGAGAGCGGGCTTTGCCCGCTCTCTTTCTCGTCTCATAGGGGAAGCGGTTTTGCCGCTTCCCCTATGACGGCATAGTGGCAAAATCTGGCGGTGTTCAGGCAAGACCTTACCTGCTCACAGGTAAGGTCTGACTGCTCACAGGTAAAAGCTGGCGGGACACAGGCAGAGGTTGTCCTGTGTGCGGAAAAATTCGCCGTACAGGGGGTGTCCCTTTTCCGCAAATATGCTATATATACGGAACACAAATAACAGTCGGCAGACAGTAAGCGTAAAGGAACATTTTATGAAGAATACTTTTATTGCAATGATTAGAACAGCGGCGCTGATACTGGCGACGGGGGTGCAATTTATCCGGCAAAGATACGGACGACACACCTTCTGCGCCGACCGGCGAATTGGAAACGGTATACGATTATGAAACGTTTGCCAACATTGCAGACTTAAAAACCTATCTTGACGGGCAGTCAGACGGAACCGCTATAGGTACGCCTCTTGCAGTAAGGCTGTCCGGCGTCAATTTATCAGAACAGGAAACAAACATAGAGAGTTTGTTTGCCGCACTTGACGCCTCGGATAAATACATCGCCCTTGATTTAAGCGCGTGTAAAGGGATGACTGCGTGGACGAGGTACGACAAAGGCGCAGACAAAATCGTGTCTCTCATATTGCCGGATACGGTTACGGAGGCGGAGCCTAGGCAGTGTGGACTGGAAGGTAGAGGAATAAACACCTGACATGAATGGCGGCGATGAAGGAAGCGGCAAGCTTTGCGCAGCGCGTGGCAATTCCCCGCCGGCGTTTGAGGGCGCGGAAGACATTTTCAATGACGTGCCGCGCCCGGTATAGTTCATGACTGTACGCTCTTTGCTCTTTCCGGCTTTTAACCGGAGGGATGACTGCTGTTATATCCGCTTCCTTAAGCATATCGAGCAGTTCGTTCGTGTCATATGCTTTGTCCGCAAGGAACGCTTCCGCTTCCAAATCCTCCATAAGGAGAGGCGCTTGGCTGCAGTCCGCGACAGTACCGCTTGCCGGTATCCCGTACTCGTCAACTGCCAAGTGCAATTTGCTGTTCAGCCCCCTTTTGTGCGGTAATATCCTGAGTGCCGCCTTGTGCCCCGCATGCGTCCGCGTGTGCCTTGATATACGTCGAATCTATCATACGGATATCCCCGGCAGGCTCGCCTGTTGCGGCGTCCGCCCGGCGTTTTCCATATTCCCTTATCCCGCCAGCGGCAAAACCGCTTGTGTATGCTGTTCCAGTTTCCGAATTCTGGCGGTATATCCCTCCACGGAGCGCCTGTGCGCGTCTGCCACGCTACCGCGTTGATAAACAAACGGTTGTCTTTCGCCACTCCCCCGCGTTTCCCTGCCTGTCCGGGCAGCAGTTCTTTTATCCGTTCCCACGCCTCGTCGCTTATATCATGCCGGTGAATGCCTTCATTTTCTTTCATGCTTCCCATTTTACCTCTTTCCCCTTATCCAGTCCACACTGCCTAGAGAGACCTACTCTTATTATTGTCGCGGTGCGTTCGGCTTTTTTACTTCGCTTAAAACGTTCAAAGCGTCCGGTGTACAAACAGTCGGAGAAAGCGCTTTCGTTTCGGTTATACACGATGAAACAACGGGGGATAACCTCTACATGGCTATGCTTAAATCAGCAGACCTGCCTGCGGATGTAACTATCGGGGCAGGGGCGTTTTACGGTTGCGATGCGCTTAGGTCGTTAAGCTTGCCTCCGGTTACAGTTATTGGAAATACTGCATTCAGAGGGTGTACCGCACTTGAATCACTCGCATTTGGAACGGAGATATCGACGCTTGACGGCGAAGACGTGTTTCTTCATGTCAGAAGAGATAAAGGGTTCCCCATTTATGTGCCCACGACTCAGGCGAAAACCGCATTGGAAGCAAAAATAGCCAGTGGTAACGACGACTGGCGCGGCTGGCACTCTACACAAATATTGGCGACGGCAAATTTAAGGGAGTAGCGGTAAAATGATAGGGGCGGCATAGAGGAAAGCGGCAAATGGCATTGTGCCAAGCGGTACTGTCGCGGACTGCAGCCAAGCGCCTCTCTTTATGGAGGATTTGGAAGCGGAAGCGTTCCTTGCGGACAAAGCGTATGACACGAACGAACTGCTCGACATGCTTAAGGAAACAGGTATAGCAACAGTTATCCCTCCGGTTAAAAATCGGAGAGAGCAAAGAGCGCACAGCCGTGAACTGGAACGGCATGTCATTGAAAATGTCTTCCGCGCCCTCAAGCACCGACGGGAAATCGCTACGTGCTATGCAAAGCACACCGCTTTCTTCATTAGTTTCTCTTCTAAGGTCTGATACCCCGCTGCAAGCAGCGGGGTATCTTTATTCCCGCCATTCATGTCAGGTGTTTGCTCCTCTGTCTTCAAGTCCACGTTACCGCAGAAATGCTACTGAGCCGCTTTCACCGCCGCAATTACGTGCGCTACGAGGCAGGCGTTGGTTACCGCGCCGACACCGCCGGGCACCGGACTGATTCCCGCCACGACAGGCTCGGCTTCGTCGAACTTCACGTCGCCGCAGGTGCCCTTCTCGCCGTTCGGTTTCGGATTCACGCCGACGTCTATCACGTACTGACCGGCACGGAAATATTCCTTGCCGACGCTCAGCGCCCTGCCCATAGCCACAACCACAATGTCGGCAGCTTTTACCGTCTCCGCCAAATTCTGTGTCTTTGAGTGGCAAATCGTTACCGTGCCGTTCTTTTTCAACAGCAACAGCGACACCGGCTTGCCGATGACCGTGCTGCGCCCCAAAACCGCCACCCTCTTGCCCGCGGGGTCGATTTTGTAGTGGTCGAGAATCCGTATCACCGACTCCGCCGTGCAGGGCGGATACCCCGCGCCGCTGTCCGAGTAGATTCCCGCCATAGAGCCATCGGTGATTCCGTCCACGTCCTTTGCGGGGTTGAGCGCCGCGCGGGCGGCGTTATCGTCGATATGTTTGGGCAGCGGGCGGAAAAGCAACACGCCGTGCACCTTTCTGTCGGCGTTCGCTTCCGCAATTGTCTTGAGCAGTGCCTCTTGTGTCGCGTCTTCCGGCAGCACATAGTTTTTCACCGCCGCACCGACTTCCTCACACCGTTTGGTCGCACCCTTTTCGTAAGAAATGTCTGGTCCCTTCTCGCCGACCCGAATAATGCCTAGCGTCGGGGTAAGGCCTTTTGCCTTGAGCGCGACAACGTCCGCCTTCATCCGCTCGGTCAGCGCTTCCGCTACCGCTTTCCCGCTCAACAATTCTGCCACATCTTGCTCCTTCGCGGCTTATGCCCGCAATTGCTCGGCGACGCTTTTGAATGTCTTGTCGGCGCGCGCGGAATATTCCGCCAACAGACTGATAGCTTCCGCGTTAATTTTATCCGCATACGCGCGGTCTGTCATAGCTTTCGTGTTTATAAACACGTTGAGGCTCGCCCCTTGCAACGCCGCTTTGCAGAAGGCGACACCAACTCCCGCGTCACTCAGCGCGAGGCGGCTCCCCTTCGCCCCGAATTCTTCGCAGCAAGCGATTCCCTCGCAGCACTTCCGCATGATTTCAAACGGTGCCGCGCAGGCATTCTTTAGGCATTTTTCCATGACCTCTGCTTTTTCCGCTTTTTCGGCGTCGGTTCCGCTCGGAAGCCCGTATGCCTTGGCGAGCGGTTCGAAATCCTCCGCGTCTTTATCTATCAGCGTGAGTAACTCGATTTGCAGTTTGTCTGCCGTGCGCTGCAGCCGGACAATGTCCGCCTCGACGTCGGCATATTTTTTCTTGCCTGCGGTCAGGCTGCCGACCATATTCCCCAGCGCCGTTCCCACCGCGCCGACGAGCGCGGAAGCCCCGCCGCCGCCCGGCACCGGCGATTTGCCCGCCAGCGCCGCGATAAAGTCTCCGCAGGTTTTTTCAGCCAGTTTCACCTCGTATCTCCTTTGGGGCAGGGAACCCCGTTTTCCACAGAGAGTTCGCGTTGCACCCCAAACCGCAGCCGATCACCACCACTCTATCCTCCAAATATATGTTTTTGTCTTTATGCTGGACTTTTCAAAATCCCCGATCGTTCAGTGCAAGTTGAACGGTCGAATCTTCCGATTCGGCTTATTTTACCACGGAAACAGAACGAAAGTCAATTTCATATCAAGATATGGGTTCAATCCTAGGTAGCGTGGACAAAAGGTAGAGGAACAAACACCTGATGCGAATGTCGGCGATGAAGGAAGCGGTGAGCTTTGCGTAGCGCGTAGCGATTCCCCGCCGGTGCTTGAGGGCACCGAAGACGATTTCATTCATACCTTCCATTTTACCTCTTTTCCTCTATCCCGTCCACGCTACCTAGACAGTGCAGATGAATAAAGAAAAAGGAGGATGCATAAAAAAACGAAGGCGTTCACCGGCACGAACAGGAGACGGATTTTTGCTCAAGCGGACAAGAGACTCCCGCACGGACAGGTTGCTGACAAAGCGGGCAAAAAAGTATATAGTGCGCCGCGAGGAGTATGTGGTGGATTATATGCAGCGGCTTATCGAACGCTACCCGCAATTGAGCGGGATTCAGGGCGATATTGAGCAGGCGTACCGGCTGCTCGCCGCTTCGTTTGAGTCCGGCGGAAAGCTGCTCGTCGCCGGAAACGGCGGCAGCGCCGCGGACGCCGACCATATAGCGGGCGAGCTTATGAAGGGCTTCGTCAAAAAACGCCGCGTTACTGGCGGCTTTGCGGCAAAACTCCGCAGCGTCGACGCGGAAAGCGGCGCGTATCTCGCGGCGAAATTGCAGCAGGGCTTGCCCGCCGTCAGCCTTGCCGCGCACACCGCATTTGTTACCGCCACACTGAACGACAACGGCGGCGATTTGATATACGCGCAGGGCGTGTGCGCTTTGGGAACGAGCAGCGACGCCTTTATGGGTATTTCCACGTCGGGCAATTCGGCGAACGTCGTCTATGCCGTGCTCACGGCGAAGGCGAAAGGGCTTAAAACCGTCGCGCTCACCGGTGGCTCCGGCGGGAAAATCGCGCGGCTCGCCGACTGTGCGCTCGTCGTGCCGGAGACCGAAACGTACCTGATACAGGAGCTGCACCTTCCCGTATATCACGCGCTGTGCCTGATGCTCGAGGAGCGCTTTTTCGCATGAATCCCCTTAAAACGGTGCTCATGGCGGGCGGCAAAGGCACCCGCATCGCCTCCGTCGCCCCCGGCGTTCCCAAGCCGATGATTCGGCTGTGCGGCAAGCCGATTCTGGAACACCAGCTCGACTGCCTCAAACGGAACGGACTCACCGACATTATCATTGTAACGGGGCATTTGGGGCAGGCGATACAAGAGTATTTCGGCGACGGGATCGGCTTCGGCTGCAACATATCCTATTACGCCGAAACAGAGCCGCTCGGAACGGCTGGCGCGCTCTACCGGTTCCGCGACGCGCTGACCGACGACTTTCTATTGATCCACGGGGATATCATCTTTGACCTTGATTTTTCGCGCTTCGCCGCGTTTCACCGCGAGCGCGGAGCGCAAGCGACGCTCGCCGCGCACCCGAACAGCCATCCCTACGACAGCGCGCTTTTAATCACCGACGCGGAATGCCGCGTTACGGGCTGGCTCAGCAAGGAAGAACCCCGCAAATGGTATAAGAATCAGGTGAACGCGGGGCTGCATATACTGTCAAAACGGCTGCTTGCCCTGTCGGATTCGGGCGGACGTTTGGATTTAGACCGCGACGTTTTGAAACCGAACATAGCGCGCGGCGGGATTTACGCCTATAGCACGCCCGAATATATCAAGGATATGGGCACGCCGGAGCGCTACGCGGAGGTTGCCACAGATATTGCGTCGGGCGCGGTGGCGGCGCGGAACCTGTCGCGCAAACAAAAGGCGGTGTTCCTAGACCGCGACGGCACTATCAATAAGCCGAACGGCTTTATCCGCACGCCGAATGAATTTGAATTGCTCGACGGGGCGGCGGACGCGCTCCGCGCCATAAATCAGGCGGGGTATCTCGCTATCGTCGCAACCAACCAGCCCGTCATTGCGCGCGGCGAGGCGTCGCTCGAAGACCTCGTCGCCGTTCACCGCAAAATGGAGGCGGAACTCGGCAGGGCGGGCGCATATCTCGACGACATTTTCTTCTGCCCGCACCACCCCGACAAAGGATTCGCCGGAGAGCGCCCGGAATACAAGCTTGCCTGCGAGTGCCGGAAACCAAAACCCGGTCTGCTGCTGCAAGCGGCTGAAAAATACAATATCGACCTGTCGCAGTCCTATATGGTCGGGGACGAGCCGACGGACGCGCAGGCGGGAATCGCGGCAGGGTGCAAGGCGGCGTTCGGGAGTCTGGCGGAGTTTGTGGAATACGGCAGACAGCATTTATTTTGCGGGAGTGCGGCGAATTATGTTTGACGCCCCTGCGCCTCAAACCGACGGCGAACTAATACTCGCCGTTGTCGTTCCGTGCTATTAACGAAGAAGAAACGCTGCCGGAAACAGCGAAGCGCTTATCCGCTAAACTGAAACAGCGCTGTCGCTGTCATTTCAAGAAAATCGAAAATAGTCTTTCCGTTCAGGGCGATAGCCGGCTGGGGAAACGAAAATCTCTGCGTGGCGGCATTGTTTCTCCTTATCTCCTATTTTGTCCCGAAACGGCATAAAAAAGAACCGCTTGCGCTTTTTGAAGTATTCGGTGCGGCAGGGCTTTTAATCGGTTTTGCGCTCCTGCTGTCCCGCCAACGGAAAACTTCGACGCGGTCGCCCTGCCATACGCAGCGGCAGGGTTCGCGGTATTTTTCGCAATGGCGGCAAGCCCGGAGTTTCCGACGCGCGCGTCGTTCACCGGTGTGGTATTTCTGTGCGCCGCCTTGCTTTCTTTGGTGCGGCGGCTGGAAGTGCAGGGACAGATTAAGCAAAACTTCCCCGCGCTCTATGCATTCGCGCTCGGCGCTTTTTTGTTTTCGTTCGCGTGCGCGACGAAAGACATTCGGGAGATACACGTAAAATGGAAACAGCGGGCTGAATATATTTTAGCGCAAAAAGAAAAGGGGGTGCTGGACGTAGAGGTACGCGAGCCGATTCCGACGTCGGTTTTGCTGGGGAACAAATACGCGGCGCGCGGCAACGATATCACTACCGACCCCGGCAAGTGGCCGAATAATTCTATCGCCGCCTATTTCGGCATACGCTCAATATGCGGCGTCGAAATCTGGTAAGCCGCGCCGAAATGGCATATCGACGCACGGTGCGCCCGCTTATCACACATGCGCACAAAACCGAAGGGCGGATACGAGTCGCTTTCGGCGAAGCCGGACGTAAAGAAACAGGCGTTCCCCTTGCGAGGGAAGCCCTGAGTTTTCTGAAAAAATTCGACAGAGAGGCAAAATCTGCCGGTGTACCGAAATAACCTGCCAAAACAAGGCAAAAACACGTCCATAGCGGGCGCGAAACTGCCCTGTTTTGATTTATAATCGCCCCTTTTTGCTTCATAATCGAACAAGCATGAGTTGAAACCGGACGGTTTTGAAACGCGCCTGCCCAAACCCGCCCCGCGACCGGGCAATTTTAAGACGCGGCTGGGCAGACCTGAAATGCGGCTGGGCAATTATAAAACGCGGACGGACAGACCTGAAGCGCGGACGGGCAATTTTGAAATACGGACGGACAGCCCCGCTTCGTCTTTATGTCGAGTTCTTTCAAGGAACTCGAACGTTCCCGTAAAGGGAACGCAATATGCCCCGCGTCCGGAGTTCCCCGAATGCGGAACGGCTGGGTGTGCCGCGAACCTGTGGCGCGCGGCATACGGCAAAGCCGCGTTTGGGCATAAAAAAGGCGGCGGGAACCGCGCCCGCCGTTAAAAACACCGTAAACTTTTTACGTTATGCGGCATTGGGGCTAAAAAGGTTGGAAATATAAAATAAAGCCTATTAACATACATAAAAAAAATATAATATACTTAAAATACGGCGTTCATTTTAGGAGGTTTATTATGGAAAATACATTGTATTTATTAACAGGCGCGGCAGGGTTTTTGGGAAGCAATGTTTCCCGCAGTCTTATAGCGCAAAACAAAAAAGTGCGAACCCTTGTTTTGAAGGGCGACCCAATGAAAAAACATGTTCCAAAAGAGGCGGAAATTGTTGACGGCGACCTTTTGGATACCAATTCACTTGAAGTGTTTTTTTCTGTGCCCGAGAATACAGAAATAATTGTTCTGCATTGCGCAAGCATGGTAACGGTATCACCTGATTTAACACCGAAACTTAAGGCGATAAATGTTGAAGGAACCAGAAACATCATAAACAAATGCGTTGAGCACAAGGTAAAAAATTGGTGTATGTCAGCTCAACAGGCGCAATACCTGAACTGCCGAAAGGACAGGCTATAACAGAGCCTAAATCTTTTGATCCTGACCTTGTTGTCGGCGGATATTCAAAAACAAAAGCAGAGGCAACACAACTTGTTCTTGACGCAATAGCTGCAAAAAAAATCAACGCGTCAATTGTGTATCCTAGCGGAATTTGCGGACCAAACGACTATGGAAACGGATACTTCACTAATTTTATAATCGACTTTGTCAGCGGCAAACTTTCTGCCGGATTTCCCGGTAGTTTTAACTCGGTTGACGTCCGAGACCTTGCAGAAGGGGTAATTGCTTGTATCGAAAAAGGGGGCAACGGCGAAGGCTACATTTTAAGTAACAGCAAAGTTTATATGGCAGACCTGTTTCATTTGATAGCAAAATATACAGGCGCAAAAGACGTTAAAACAATTGTTCCGTTACCCGTCATAAAAGTAATTGCCTTTTTTGGTTCGCTTGCAACAAAGTTTTCAAAGAAACCTATTTTGATTACCACATTTGCCATATACAACCTTATCCGCAATAATGATTTTTCTTGTGAAAAAGCCAAACGCGTCTTAGGTTTTAATCCGCGGCCCTACGAAGAAACAATCAGAGATATGGTTTTATGGTTGAAAAACGACGGGCGAATATGATCGAATAAACGGAATATATACCAGCCTATCCGTGTATTTTTTTGCCACGGACGGCAAAAAACAGCGCATAATACACGGTTTGCGTATCGCGGTAGCCGAAAAACCCATAGATAAAATCCTCTCTGCCTTTACTTATACGCCGCGAGTTTGCCGCACGCCGCACTTCATCCGGCGCGGCGCTTCGCCTTGACAACTCCCGCGCGACAGGGTAGCATGTTACCTGTGCACTGGCGCATAAATCCTCCGTCCGGCGGGTTTATGCGTTTTTTGTGCGGCGGTTCACTGGGGAGGCATGCGTGGAAACAAAGCAGAACTATATCGGCGGAAAGTGGACGGCGGCGCTTTCGGGCAAGACGCGGGGCGTCGTCAACCCTGCGACGGGCGAGACGCTCGCGCTTAATAGA
>NZ_BBPW01000018.1:0-12263 GCF_001028545.1 Treponema endosymbiont of Eucomonympha sp.
ACAGGGAAGGCGGCGCGGCAAGAACGTCTAGTTCTGAGGCGCGGCAAAGAGACGGCGCACACAAGGCGGTGAATAATGCCCCGGACGGAGCCCTTTTGCAGACCGACGCACTCACCGCGTTTGAAGTCGCTGAAAACCGCTTTTACGCCGGGGACGGCAACCCGCTCTGCGCGTGGAACGCCGGCACGCTCCAGTCTATGTGTCCCGCCGCTTTTTCCTGCATCGTCGAGACGCATGAATGGACGGAACAGCGGCGGCTGTCCCGCGCCGAAATCGAACGCTGGTTCGCCCCCGATTCGCGCTATGGAGGGACGCTCCGTGCCTTTATAGACGAAGACGCACACGGCGGGGCTGACGCGCCCCGCGCGGTCGCGGAGGCGCTGCTCAGCGCGGCTGACGCGGGGCAAACGGTCGAGTGGAAGATCGCTGCGGCGGTGGGGCAGATATGGTACAAGCTTGATTGCTGATATATACAAAGATGCAGTATCAAGGAAGGAAAGAATTACGGCAAGGAATTCATTTTATTTTGACGGGATGATTATCTTGCAATCATCGGTACCAGTTGGTTTTGTATCATAACAAAACTGAAAGAACTTACGCAAATTGGATAAATGTATCAACGTGGAAACCAAAGGCTAGGTAGTGTTGACGGAAATATAGATGTGTAGAGAAAACACCTGATATGAATAGCAACGGTGAATTTTGCGTAGCGCGTGGCGATTCCCCACCAGCTTTTGAGGGTAGCGAAGACGATTTCAATAAAATATTCTATAGCTTGCTGTGGAGTATTTTATTCATGCCTCCCATTTTACCTCTTTTCCTTTCTCCCGTCCACGCTACTTAGTGCATTTCAATATTCAAGGCAATACCGCGAATATTGACTTAAGAAAAACAACCAATATGGATGATTCAAGGCTTAATACAAATATATTTGGTCTTCAAAGCAGGACAAAAAAGACAAATGGCAAAAACATTGTTGTTGATAAGTATGCTCGGTGGAGTATCGGTGCGGAGCAATTGATGAAGGAACAGATAAAACGCTGAAAGAAGTATGAAAAGAAATCAGCAAAATACAAAATACGGTTTTTAGAAACAGAAGACGAGTGCGTTCATTCTCTGCTGCAATCTGCACCGGCATATAGTCCGACACAGATTGCAGTATTCATAAAAACATAATTTCGAATAAGATGCTCGCAACACACCCAGACGCAAAGAAAAAGCTATAGGGTGGTAAATTTTGAACGGGTGGACGTTTTATAAACACGGTAAGCAAACACAGAAACACATATGCGATAACAAATTACGTAAAATCACCGGAAACAAAAGAACAGTGCAGACGATTCTATGCGGCACCGAATGAATTACAACAATCTGTGTTTGACTGATTTTTAATCAATACTTTTAAAGTATCCGCTAAGAAACGTGGTTTTTTAATTTGTATAAACATTGCGCAAAATCAATATGCAGCAGGCTTTTTTTGTATAAACACTTGAAGTATTATTTATATTCATATATACTGCCGACCCGTGGGAAGCTAATCCCTCGATATTTTACTCAATAAGGAGTTTATTGCTATGAGAAAGCCGCTCATTACGGCGCTTACCGGAACGGTCGTTCCGCTGGGCGCGCTGAGGACGGAGCAAAGTTGCGGAATCGGCGAATATTCCGACCTCGAAGCGTTTGCCGATTTTTGCAAAGCGGGAGGGCTTCGCGCCATTCAGCTGCTGCCCGTGAACGACACCGGAACCGAAAGTTCGCCGTACAGCGTGTGCTCGGCGTTTGCGCTTCACCCGATATACCTTAGTATTGCGCGCATTCCGGAATACGCCGCCGTGCCCCGCGCGGAAGCGGCAGTAACGCAGCTTCGCGAAAACTTTGAACATCTTCCCCGCTTTTCCTACCGCGAGGTGCTTGTCCAAAAACTTGCCATTCTTCGCCTGCTGTACGACGAAAACGCAAAAACAATTGCGGAAGACGCCGAGCTGCGCACGTGGATAAAAGCGAATCCGTGGATAACCGCTTATGCGGTCTACAAAGAGTTGAAACGCGCAAATGCGGAATCCTCGTGGAAGGAGTTGCCGCCGGAATGCCGCGTAGCGCCGACGCTGGACATACACGACCGCTGGTACAACCCGGAGCTTCGGGCAAACCACCTTTTTTTTGCGTGGGTGCAGTTCCGCGCGGACGAGCAGTTCAAAAAAGCCGCCGAGTATGTCGCGTCGCTCAGTATCATTCTGAAAGGCGACATCCCTATTTTGCTGAACGAAGATTCCTGCGACGTATGGGCGCACCCCGAATTCTTTAACCTCAAAATGCGCGCGGGTGCGCCGCCAGATATGTACAATGCGGCGGGGCAAAACTGGGGCTTCCCCGTATACGACTGGGACGCGCTTAAAAAAACGGATTATTCGTGGTGGAAAGACCGGCTTTTGCTCGCGTCCCGCTATTACAAAGCCTACCGCATAGACCACATTCTGGGTTTTTTCAGAATCTGGCAGATGAACGCTGCCGACGTTACCGCTTATCTGGGGCGTCCCGACCCGATTCTGCCGATTTCGAAGCGAGAATTGCTCAAAACGGGTCTTGATGACGAGCGAATCCGCTGGATTTCAAAGCCGCACGTGCCGACAGAAGCCGTGCAGAATGCGGCTGGCGGCGATTATTCTGCCGCGCACGGGTATCTGAATATGTTGCTGGACAGAATTGGCACTGAGGAACTGTGGCTTTTCAAGGGGAGTGTCGCGGGCGAAAAAGATATTCTGAACGCCGCTATCCCGCAGCCCGTAAAAGACGTGCTGATGAACTATTGGCACGATCGAGTCCTTTTTGAATACGCGCCGGAAAAATTTTCGCCGTTATGGACGCATGCCGGTTCGAGCGCGTGGAAGACGCTTTCCGAAGAAGAAAAAGCCGCGCTTGAAACGCTTTTTGAAAAAAAGAGCACGGCTATGGAAAAGAAGTGGGAGGAACACGCCCGCGTCATCCTGAAGGAACTCGTCGGCTGTACGAATATGATTGCCTGTGCCGAAGATTTGGGTGTTTCGCTTCACGGGGTGTCGAAAGTACTGAAAGAGCTTTCTATTTTAAGCCTTCGGGTTGTCCGCTGGAACCGTTTCTGGGCAAGGAAAGGCGAACCGCTTGTTCCGTTCGCGCAGTATCCGCAGCTAGGGGTAACGACGCTGTCGGTGCACGATTCAAGCACCACGCGGGAATGGTGGGAAAAAGAAGGTGGCGCCGCGTTGATGCTCCAGACGCATAAACGGGCGGCAGGCAAAACTGCTGGAACAACATATACTTCCGACGTTGCGGACTGGCTGCTACAGCTGGCGGCAACGTCCGCAAGCGTGTACTGTATTCATCCGATTCAAGATTTTCTTGCGTTGTGTGCCGAATATTACAACCCCGACCCGAAGAAAGAACGGATAAATATGCCGGGTACGGTGAGTGATTTCAACTGGACGTATCGGCTGCCGACAACAGTCGATATGTTGCGCAAAAACGCCAAGCTCGTAAAAGCTATCTCTACGCTTTCCGAAGCACATAGAAAAGCATTCAAGAAACAACGTGAAAAAGCAGCGGACGAGGGGTAAAACGAGTTGCCATTTTGGCGCGGGACAGATACAGGCATTTATAGAGGGGAACATATGAAGCAGCGTAGTATTTCGGACTTTCTCGCGGCGCATAGCGCGCTTTCATGGAACGAGTTTCATATTTCACGACGCGTCCGCGAGGCGTGCCGATTTGACGACGCGCTCTTTGCGTCGAGCGGAAACGCTGTGCTTGCTGACGTTAAGGCAGCACGTCTGTTTGCGCAAAAGCTCAACCGACTGATTGCTGAAACAACAAACCCCGACCAGCAGGTAAAAGCCAGCGACATTAACGCAATGGGGCTTATCGACGAGGCACTGCACCTGTGTTGTGGACTGTTTCGGCAGCGCGTAGCCTCTGATTCGTTTGACCGATTGCTCGCGGAGGCGGAAATCCGGTTCGGGAAAGACGCTGTTGACTCGTTGCTCGGCACATTTTGCGCGGAGTTCTCTCCGTTCGCCGTATATAAAGGGCAGCAATCTGTCGTTGAATACCTCGCGGGTTCCGCCATAGACGGCGCGACTGGACAGGTGCGCTCAAACCGTATTGCTGCGCTGGAAGAACTCCTTTTGCTTCAACAGGCGAACGAAAATCCTGCCTTTAAACCTTTTACACTGCTGTTTAGCGACGCGGAACTGGCAAAAAACCCGTTTTATGCCGAAACGCGAAAAGTGGTCACCTCGTTCTTCAGAAAACTGCCGCCGTTCGGTCCGAACAATAACGACTTGATAACTATGTTGAAAGAACCGGTGGCGTTCAGTCCATACAACCTGCGCGGTCAGCTTGATTACATTTTGAACTACTGGACGGAGCCGTTGGGCATACGGTTCGATAGGACGCTTTCCGGCGTCGATTTTTTAACAGAAGAACACAAAGCGGGCTGGTCACCAACAACTGGCGATTCGCCGCCAATGGCTCCATATTCCTACGATTCGCTCGTGAAAGAATACGAGCGATTCAGTGCCGACCGCGACTGGATGCCCAAAGTGGTGTTGCTTGCAAAGACGACGCTTGTGTGGCTGGCGCAGCTTTCGCGGACATATGGGCGGGAAATCGCGCGGCTCGACCAGATTCCCGACGAAGAGCTAAACCTGATTGCGGAGCGCGGGTTTACCGCATTGTGGCTCATCGGCTTGTGGGAGCGGAGTCATGCGTCAAGCCGAATCAAGCGCTTGTGCGGAAATTCTGAAGCCGCGGCAAGCGCCTATAGCCTATATGATTACGAGATTGCAGATAATCTTGGCGGCTGGGGCGCACTCGATAATCTGCGTAAACGCTTGCACTATCGGGGCGTTCGCCTTGCCGCCGACATGGTGCCGAATCACACCGGAATCGACGCTAAATGGGTAATGGAACACCCCGACTTGTTCATGCAGCGGCGCGACTGCCCCTTTCCGCAGTATTCGTTCAACGGCGAAAACCTGTCGCAAGATTCCCGCGTCAACGTCTACCTTGAAGACCATTATTACACAAAAAACGACTGCGCCGTTGTATTCAAACGCGTCGATAGCGCAACTGGCGACACACGCTTCATCTATCACGGGAACGATGGCACAGGACTCCCGTGGAACGACACCGCGCAAATTAACTTTTTGAATCCCGCAGCCCGCGAGGAAGTGATACAAAAAATCCTGCACGTTGCACGGAATTTCCCCATAATCCGTTTTGACGCGGCTATGGTGTTGGCAAAAAAACATATCCGCCGTCTGTGGTACCCCGAACCCGGACACGGGGGAGACATTGCGACCCGTGCGGAAAGTGCAATGAGCGCTGCTGATTTTGAGCGCGCTATTCCCGAAGAATTCTGGCGCGAAGTGGTAGACCGTGTCGCGTCAGAAGTGCCAGACACATTGTTGCTTGCTGAGGCGTTTTGGATGATGGAAGGTTACTTTGTGCGCACGCTCGGTATGCACCGCGTGTACAACAGTGCGTTCATGAACATGCTGAAAAAAGAAGAAAACCAAAAGTATCGCGAAACGATTAAGAACACTATGGAGTTTGACCCGCAGGTCATGAAGCGATTCGTGAACTTTATGAACAACCCCGACGAAGAGACCGCCGTCGCGCAGTTCGGCACGGGCGACAAGTATTTCGGCGTGTGCACCTTGCTCGTTACAATGCCGGGCTTGCCAATGGTGGGGCACGGGCAAATAGAAGGTTTTACCGAAAAATACGGCATGGAATATGTCCGCGACTATCAAAACGAAACGTCTGACCGGCAGTTGCTTGAACGACACGAACGAGAAATATTCCCGCTGATGAAGAAACGTTCTCTCTTTGCCGGAAGCGAAAACTTCCTTCTTTACGACGTATGGAATAATGGGAGTGTGAACGAAAACGTGTTTGCCTACTCGAACAGCGCCGGAAATGAATACGCCGTCGTATTTTACAACAACACGTACGAACGCGCGTCGGGCTGGATTAACCGCTCGACACAATACATGATAAACGGCGAGGGGCTGCACACAAAAACACTCGGTGAGGCACTGGGCATATCGGACAACATGCGCGAATTCTACGTGTTTCGCGAAATGCGCTCGGGGCTTTGGTATACCCGCTCGTCTGTGGATATACTTCGGAACGGCTTGTTCGTGGCACTCAACGGTTTTGAGTGTCAGGTGCTGGTCGATATCCGGCGCGAAACCGACGATGAAACCGGCAAATGGGCGTTATTGAATCACACGCTCGCCGGAAAAGGCGTTCCCGATATCTCGGTCGCGCTCCGCGAAATATTCTTAAAAGATTTGTATACGACATTTGGCGCATTTGCGTCAGTGGAATTTTTTGACGCGGTGAAAACACTTTCGCTTGTTCCTGTTCAGGGAATGTATGATGCGGCGACCGAAACACATATGTCCACCGAGTCAAGCAGCGCAACGGCAGAGAAACCGCGCCAAATATTAGACGCAGCATTAGAAAAAGTGCGTCCGGTGGGTGTCAAATTTTTTCAGACGCTCGCTTCATTCATTAACGGCAACTATGGCGCGGCAGAAGTACTCGGCAGGGAACTCGATATGCCGAAAACACAGGAAAAAACGGCGAAGACACCTTCCCGTGCCGACACGGTTCTTGGCACAGCGGAGAGCGCTGCAATTCTGATTTATGTAAGCGACTCTGACTACGAGGAACTATGGGAACAATTTTCTGCCCGGATGACGCACTTTGTGTCATATATGCAGAAAATCAACCGCTACACCGCTTCCAATACAAAGAAACCGCCAGCACGGGACACGTTGCTTGCGCCACTTGCCGATTCGCTCGGCGATATTCCCGCGCTTACGGAACTGCTTGCGGGCTTTATCATGCTTTATTCACTCGACGATATTGTCGGCAAGAATGCGCCTCAAACCGGGGCGCGTGACCTGATTACACAGTGGGGGTTGGACTATAAGTTCGTCGATATAGTGAGTTCGCTTCGGCAGGTTCCCCGCGCTACGCTTGCGGCGACCGCAGCCGCTCTGACTGAAATATTCCCGCTCGCGTCGCTTCCGCCCACGGCGGCAAATCTTGGCAAAACAGCGCACGGCATTGCGGCGGCACTGCTGGACGCGCCGTCCGCGGCGGTAACGCTCGGCAAGAACACGTTCAGCGGGCAGGTATGGTTTAACAAAGAATTGAGCGACAAGACATTCGCGCTTGCCGTGCTGTTCCCGCTTCTGGTCTCGGCGGAAAAGCCCGACAAACTCAGTGCGCGAGCTAAGCTCTACGAAACGCTTATCGCGGCGCGGGAAAAATCCGGGTATAAGGCTGACGTGTTTTTGAAGGCATTGGGCGTGGAAGAGACGGAAAAAGACTGACGGAACAATCCGTTATGCCTTATCCGTATATGCGTCTTGATTAAGAAAGAGCGCCGCTCGGAACGGAACCAGGTGTTGCTCTCTTTGTCAGCGCTGACAGTAATACGCCGGAAAGGATATGCCCGGCGCAATTTTTGCAAGCGCTGCGTCAAGCGAAGCGATTCCTGCCGCAGAGCGTAGCACCAATGTTGCCTTCTTTGAAAGCCACTCGGACAGCCGCTGCTTCGGCTCATATTCAAATGTCTTGGTTTCAACTTTTTTGGTGCTGCCGGAATCGGAAATCTCCGCGATAAAGCCGTCGAGTGCGTCGTCATACGAGGCGATTTCGTCGATAAGACGAATGCCGAGCGCCTGTTTTGCCGTATAGATTCTGCCGTCGGCGATTTTCCGTACCTCGCCGTCAGTCATTCCGCGCGCCGCCGCGACAATTCCTACAAACTGGTCGTAGCACTCGTCCGCGAGCGACTGCATAATCGCCCGCTGCTCGCTGGTGAGCGGGCTGTCGAAGCCGAACATATTCTTGTTGCTGCCCGCGGTAATCGTCGTAACCTTGACCCCGAAGTGTTCCATAAGCTCGGTCAGGTCGACGGACTGCCCCGCAATGACGCCGATTGAGCCGGTGAGCGTGTTTCGGTTCGCGCTAATGCGGCTCGCGGCGCAGGCGATATAATACCCACCCGACGCCGCAATCCTGCCGAAATGCGCCCGCACCGGCTTGGCGGCGGCGTAATCGCGGAGCGCGAGAAAGGCCTCGTCGGTCTCGTACACGGAGCCACCCGGCGAATCAACGTACAAAAAAATGCCGCGGTTCTTTTTGTCCTGCTTCAGCATATCGACCGTGTCCAGCAGCCAGTCCTGATTATACTCGCTGCCGTCTTCCATGATGACGCCCGTAACGGACAGCACGGCGACATACTCCGACGAAATGTGCTTTTTGTCGCTGCGCGTCCGCCTGACGGTCGTCTTCGTGCCGACGAGAGACAGCGCCGCAATGCCGAGCGCGGCGGCGACTATGACGATGAATATGACCAGCCCTGTTTTGCCGCTATGGGAATGCCCGCCGTCGTGCGTCATATCGATTCCCCTCCCGTTTTATCGCCGAGCAGTATCGCCTTCGCGCCGTCCCGCGTTGCATCTGAAGTCTGCGCCGCGCTCGGAATCCTGATCAGCGCGTCGGAGGCAAGCGTATTTGTCTTTAAGAAGCGGTACGCGACGGCAAGCGTCGTGCTCGCGTATGGCCACAGCAGCAAAAAGCCTGCGCCGAGCGTCAGGCACGAAAGCGCGCCCCAGCCGGCGAAGCTGAGATACAGGAGAAAGAGCCTGCCGCAGTATCCTTTCGTGATAGCGACGCTCGCGTCGAGCGCCTTGATTACGGATATGTCGGGGTATTCCGCCACAATATTGAATACCTGCGAATACGCGAGCGCCCGGTTGACGAACACTGCGTACAAACCCGCGGCGACGGCGAGCGTCGGGAAAGCGAAAAGCGCGTGGTCGAAGAGGGAAACCCCCGACAGGGCGGACGCTGCGCCTGCGGCGAGCGCAACGAACAGCGCAATGCCCGCGAGCGCGAACGCGCCGCCGGCGAGCACAAGCGCCCACAGCCCGAGCCGCAGCGAATGCCACAGGTAGGCAAGCAAGCCGCGCCACCACCAGCACAGCCCCTCCAGAAAGGTGCCGAACGAAGCTCGCCCGCTGTCCGCGCTGAACAGGATATAGTACCGGCTGACGGCAAGCCCCAGCGCGCCGGTGATTAGCCCCGAAAGCAGGTACACCGCCAGAGCCAGCGTCGGGCTTTGGGTCTTGGACAGTTCCGCGGCGAACGCGCCGTAATCGCGGGTTTTGACCGAGTCGAGCAGGACGGACAACTGGTCGGCGTATTGGACGATTGTCGGCGCGTTGAGCAGCGCGTATACGGCGCCCAGAATCAGCGTGAGTAGCACCGGCGTGCCCCAGTGCCCGCGCAATTGCCGCAGCGCGTCGCGCTTGAAGGCGTGTATGCTAAACATGCGGGGCATTCTAGCGGACGGGGCGAGTCAGGTCAACGGCGATACCCGTGCGGAGCACGAGGTAACGACAGAGTTCGCCGCAAGTCTTCGACGTGCACCGAGTGTACTTGCGCACACTCGCGGCGCATAGGGACTTTGCCTATAAAGGGCATACACGAGACACCTGTAAGGGTAACGCACAGTACAGAGGCGGCGATATGGACGGCAGAGAGGCAGGACGCGTCCGCAATAACGTAAGGGGTTGTGTCATATTTGCCTTTCTCTATAAGAGAAACGTCCGCCGTCGTTAAAGCGTGCGCGGCTTTCTCCTTCCCATCTGTGAATACGAGGATAACTGCCGGCGTGTCCCGTTCTTTCTGGGCTTTGGAAGCCTTTCGGATAAAGTCACTATCAAACTCACTGCTAAAGTTTCCGCGTAACGTAGAGTCTTCAGTTCCTTGAAGTGAAACAACGTTCCGTTCGCCAGAATATCCATATCGTCGTTTTCAGGATTAATCCCTCTGCCTTCCCAGCCGACGCCGTTCAGCAGGTCGGTGTCGAAGCGCACCCAGCAATGCTTGCCGGTTTTGCTTGTGCGGTACACCTCCGGCTTGACTCCCGCCGCCTTGAGTCGTTGCTCCGACTTGTTAATCTCGCTCTGAAAGTATTCGTAAATCGTCGTCTTGCCGCCCGGTTCCGAATTGTACCCGTCGCAGTCGCCGTGCACATGCGCGCCGTTCTTGAAGTAGAAGTCACAGTCTCCGTCGTCATACTTCGCTTCCTTTGGTCTGCGTTCCGCGCCCGCCGTCCCGCGTCAGTTCCTGTCGGCAGGCGACAAACGCGCTCGCCCCAATTCCCAGCACGCCCACCGCTACGGCTGCGCCAGTCAAAAACCTTCTCATTGCATTCATCTTTTGCCTCCAATACGTTTAATATGCATAAAAGCATACAATATGTTCCGCGCTCTGTCAATCTTTTTAGGCTGTTTTCGCGCCCAAAAGCGGCAGCCGCGCCGCCCGCGCGGGAGGTTCTCGCTAGGCTAGGTAGTGTGGACTGGAAGGTAGAGGAATAAACACCTGACATGAATAGCGGCGATGAAGGAAGCGGTGAGCTTTGCATAGCGCGCAGCAATTCCCCGCCAGCGCTTGAGGGCACGGAAGACGGTTTCAATGACGTGCCGTGCCCGATACAGTTCATGACTGTACGCTCTTTGCTCTTTCCGGCTTTTAACCGGAGGGATGACTGCTGCTATATCCGCTCCCTTAAGCATATCGAGCAATTCGTTCGTGTCATACGCCTTGTCCACAAGGAACGCTTCCGCCTCCAAACCCTCCATAAGGAGAGGCGCTTGGCTGTAGTCCGCGACAGTACCCCTCGTCACAATGCCGCTTGCCGGTATCCCGTACTCGTCGACTGCCAAGTGCAATTTGCTGTTCAGCCCCCTTTTGTGCGGCTGATATCCTGAGTGCCGCCGCGCGCCCTGCATGCGTCCGCGTGTGCCTTGATATACGTCGAATCTATCATACGGATATCCCCGGCAGGCTCGCCTATTGAAGCGTCCGCCAGCGTTTTCCATATTCCCTTGTCCCGCCAGCGGCAAACCCGCTTGTGTATGCTGTTCCGGTTCCCGAATTCTGGCGGTATATCCCTCCACGGAGCGCCCGTGCGCGTCTGCCACGCTACCGCGTTGATAAACAAACGGTTGTCTTTCGCCGCTCCCCCGTGTTTCCCTGCCTGTCCGGACAGCAGGTCTTTTATCCGTTCCCACGCCTCACCACTTATATCATGCCGGTGAATGCCTTTATTTCTTTTCATGCCTCCTGTTTTACCTCTTTTCCCCTATCCAGTCCACACTACCTAGAACAGAGCCTCTCGTTACTCCACACGAGAGCCTCTCGTTCGCCTAGGTAGTGTGGACTGGAAGGTAGAGGAATAAACACCTGACATGAATAGCGGCGATGAAGGAAGCGGTGAGCTTTGCGTAGCGCGTAGCGATTCCGCGCACTTGAAAGCACGGAAGACGGTTTCAATGACGTGCCGTGCCCGATACAGCTCATGACTGTACGCTCTCTGCCCTTTTCGGCTTTTAACCGGAGGGATGACTGCTGTTATATCCGCTTCCTTAAGCATATCGAGCAGTTCGTTCGTGTCATACGCCTTGTCCGCAAGGAACGCTTCCGCCTCCAAATCCTCCATAAGGAGAGGCGCTTGATTACAGTCCGCGACAGTACCGCTTGTCACAATGCCGCTTGCCGGTATCCCGTACTCGTCAACTACCAAATGTAATTTGCTGTTCAGCCCCCTTTTGTGCGGCTAATGTCCTGAATGCCGCCGCGTGCCCCGCATGCGTCCGCGTGCGCCTTGATATATGTCGAATCTATCATAAAGATATCCCCGGCAGGCTCGCCTATTGCGGCGTCCGCCAGCATTTTCCATATTCCCTTGTCTCGCCAGCGGCAAAACCGCTTGTGTATGCTGTTCCAGTTCCCGAATTCTGGCGGTATATCCCTCCACGGAGCGCCCGTGCGCGTCTGCCACGCTACCGCGTTAATAAACAAGCGGTTGTCTTTCGCTACTCCCCCGCGTTTTCCTGCCTGTCCGGGCAGCAGGTCTTTTATCCGTTCCCACGCCTCGTCGCTTATATCGTGCCGGTGAATGCCTTCATTTCTTTTCATGCTTCCCATTTTACCTCTTTTCCCCTATCCAGTCCACACTACCTAGGCGGAAGAGAGGCTCTCGTGTGGGGTAACAAGAGGCTCTGTTCTAGGTAGTGTGGACTGGAAGGTAGAGGAATAAACACCTGACATGAATAGCGGCGATGAAGGAAGCGGTGAGCTTTGCGTAGCGCGTAGCGATTCCGCGCCGGCGCTTGAGGGCACGGAAGACGTTT
>NZ_BBPW01000019.1:0-12085 GCF_001028545.1 Treponema endosymbiont of Eucomonympha sp.
GGTTCGGGAGGGCGTCTTAATGCTTCTGTTTCTCGTGGCGTTTTCTTTGGCGGGTCCGCTCTTTTCGCGGTTCGACCGCGACGAAATCAGCATTTCTGAGGTGGAAAAGCCGCCCGGCAACGGCCACCTGCTCGGCACCGACGAAATGGGACGCGACATATTCACGCGCCTCGCATACGGCGGCAGGGTGTCGCTTGCCGTGGGCATTATCGCAATGCTGATACAGCTCGTCATCGGCGTCACATTCGGTTCCGTCGCCGGTTTTTTCGGCGGCATTTGGGACAGCCTCATCATGCGCGTTACCGACGTCATCATGTGTTTTCCTTTTTTTGTCATCTCGCTTTCCATAGCGGCATTAACCGGACCCAGTTTTACCAACGTGATACTGATAATCGCGCTGTTGCGCTGGCCCGCTATGGCCCGCGTCGTGCGGAGCAGCGTCTTATCGCTTAAAAACCGCGAATTCATCGAAGCGGCGCGAGCGCTCGGTTTGTCCCGCACGGAGATAATTCTGCGCCACCTTCTCCCCAATTCTTCAGGAGACATAATCGTGTACGGCACCCTGAACGTCGCCTACGCGATTTTGCTTGAAGCCAGTTTAAGCTTTCTGGGGCTCGGCGTCGCGCAGCCGGAACCGAGCTGGGGCACGATGCTCTCGCGGGCGCAAAGTTTCACGATACTGCAGCAATGCTGGTGGATGTGGATACCGCCGGGAATCACTGTGCTGGTCGTCGTCCTCGCAATAAACTTTATCGGCGAAGGTTTGCAGGAACGCTTCGATACGGAACGGCGTCGATGAGTAAGACAACTCCTCAGCCTTTGCTCGACATACGCGGTTTGACTGTCGAGGCAGGCGAAAAACAAATCGTCCCCCTGTTGCACGAGCTTAGCATTAGCCTTGAGCGGGGGCAAGTGTTTGGCCTCGTCGGTGAATCCGGCTGCGGTAAGACGATGACGGCGCTGTCTGTCATGGGACTCTTACCGAACCGTGTCTGCGTTACCGGCGGGGAAATCGATTTTGCCTCTCATAACTTGTGCGCCTTGTCAGCAAAAGAAATGCGCAAAGTGCGCGGCAAACATATCGCGATGATTTTTCAGGAACCTATGACCAGTCTCAACCCGCTCTTGACGATAGGCGAGCAAATGGGGGAGGTTTTGCGGGAGCACCTTGGTTTGAGGGGCGCGGAGAACAGAGAACGGTGCGCGGACTTGCTGAAATCGGTAAGCATTCCCGAACCGGGCAAGGCGTGCCGCTGCCAGCCGTGGCAGCTTTCCGGCGGTATGCGGCAGCGGGTGATGATCGCTATGGCGCTTTCCTGCAGCCCCGAACTGATTATCGCCGACGAGCCGACCACCGCCCTCGACGTAACCACACAGGCGCAGATACTCGACCTGTTTAACGATTTCAAGGCGCGCTTGGATTCGTCATTTATCTTTGTGACGCACGACCTCGGCGTGATAGCCGAAATTGCCGACCGTACCGCGGTGATTTATAGCGGTTATGTGGTGGAAGAGTGCAGCGCCGCTGCTCTTTTTGACACGCCGCTGCACCCGTACACCTACGGACTTATGCGCGCGCGAGAAGGACGCAGAGCCGCGAACAAAGAGGCGCTGTACACGATTCCGGGCGTTGTTCCGCGGGTGGGGCAACAGGAAGCAGGCTGTCCGTTTGTCCCGCGCTGTAACCGCGCCGCGGACATATGCCGGAAAGAGGTGCCGCCTCTGGAAGACGCCGGACGCATAAGCGGCAGCGCCACCGGACACAAAGTACGCTGCTGGAGGCTGTCAAAATGAGCGAGCCATTATTGAAAGTAGAATGTTTACGGAAAGAGTTTCCCGCGGGCAATTCGCTTTTCAGCCGAAACAAATCCGGCGTAAAAGCGGTGGACGGCGTGTCGCTGGAAATACAGGAGGGCGAATGTTTCGGTCTTGTCGGGGAATCAGGCAGCGGCAAATCGACCCTTGCCCGCTGTATCCTCGATTTGCTTACCCCGACGAGCGGCCGCGTCGTCTTTGACGGAAAAACTATTTTTGAACGGAGCGCCGCAGAGCGCCAGCGCGTTTCATTGCCGTCTGCGGAAATGCTCGCGCTGCGCCGGAATATGCAGATAATTTTTCAAGACCCCACGGCGAGCCTCGACCCGCGCATGTCGGCCGGCGATATTGTCGCCGAAAGCTTGCGGAAGCACCGCGTCGTTCCGGCGGGAGAAATCGAAAAAACGGCGGGCGACTATCTGGAACTGTGCGGTATCAGCCGGTCGCTAGCCGGCAGGCGTCCCGCCGAGTTTTCAGGCGGGCAAAAACAGCGTATCGGCATAGCCCGTTCGCTTGCGCTGCGCCCCCGGTTTATAGTCGCCGACGAGCCGATTTCCGCCTTAGATGTATCGGTGCAGTCGCAAATCCTCAACCTCATGCGCGAGCTCCGCCGGCAGTTCAGCCTGACTTTTTTGTTTATATCGCACGACTTATCGACGGTCGAGTATTTTTGCGACCGCATCGGCGTGCTGTATCTCGGCGCTCTCGCGGAGACCGGTACGGCGGCGGATATCACCGGCAACCCGCTCCACCCCTACACCCGCGCCCTGTTTTCCGCCGCGCCCCGCGCCCGTCCCGGTGAAAAACGGGCGCGCGTCGAGCTGCACGGCGAAATCCCCAGCCCGATACACGCTCCGAGCGGCTGCAAGTTTCACACGCGCTGCCCGCACGCTGAAACGCGCTGCGCGCACAGAGCGCCTGTTTTTGAGGATTCCGGCGGCGCTCACCGCGTAGCCTGCCACCGCTGGCGCGAACTGTCCCGTGCCGCCGCCGAACGCAATGCTGGCGTTCCCCTGTAAGGGGAATGACCGCGTTTCCTGAGAAAATCCGGCGTATAGGTAAAAGCAGGCACTATAAGCGTTTATGCTGGGTGCGTTCGGCGAGCCTTTATCCCGCGAGTTTGCAAAGCAAACTCGGTAGCACGCTACGGCGTGCGGCAGTTTCTTGGGGAAACTCGACACAGAGGTAACGCGGGAACCGGAGGGCAAATAATTGTCCGCAGAGGTTGTAAAACTGCCTAATTATGCCTTAAAACTGCCTTGTTTTACTTTGAAACTGCCTTGTTTTATTTTTGATTTGGGCAATTACACTTTGTTACAAGGCAGTTACACGACAGAACTGCCCAGATATATTTTATAACTGCCTAGATATGTTTTGTATCTGCCTAGACCTGAAGCGCGGATTGGCAAACCCGCCCCGCGTTGGGACATGAAAAAAGCGGCGGAAACCATGCTTGCTGCGGGGTATGCTGATTGAAGGCGCAAATCTTAAACGTCAGACAAAAGGCAAGTCACACATAGTTTAAATTTTACCCTATTGAACCATTCATAAAAATGAATTACACTAGAATACATGGAAAATTTGGAATCAAACATTATATCGCGCATTTTTGACCAAGGAATAGAGCTTTTGGGGAACGTAAACGAGTTGTTTGAGTTGGAATTGGCTTTTTTGGAATATAAAAACCTCCCAAGAGAGCAGTTGCTCGACAGAACTGCCTTTATAAAATCAATAGACGGAAAATGCTCTCATCATTTTTTAATGTGTTCTGTCATTCCTGACACTATACAAGAAAATCGCACGTCGGCAACTAGAGCGTACTTCGCAGAAGGACAGTTTTCTACGGGTTACGCTACTCACGGACTTTTCCCATATCGTGGGAAATTTCACCCACAGCTCATCAAAGCGTTATTAAACATTTTTAACATTCAAAAAAACGAGACTGTACTTGATCCTATGGCTGGAAGTGGAACAACAAATATTGAAGCGTCATTAATGGGTATAAATTCACTCGCACTTGATATTAGCCCTTTTTGTCAGTTTATGATAAAAACTAAATATGATTCATTAACTATTGATAGAAATATATTTTTACAAACAAATACCGATACAGAAATGTTTTTTAATTATTTATCCAGTGAAAATAGCCTTGAAAAAATTAAAAATTTCGGGAATAGCGAAAAAGAAAATGTATATAGCCTTGCTTTATTAGCATATCTTGATGCACTAGGGTATTCAAAGCGTGTTGTTCGTTCAAATCACAGACAACTTTTTGATAAAGTTTTACCTCGTTATATTGAAACCATGAAAACATTTTTACAAAATCCATACTTTGAACAAGAAAATCTTGGAAATGTTACTGTCATTGGTGAGGATGCTCTAAAAACTGATTTGCCGGATGAAAGTGTTGACTGCATTATCACTTCGCCTCCATATTCTTTTGCAATAGATTACGTTGAGAATGACAGGGATCAACTCGAATTCTTTGGGGTTGATATAGATGAATTGAAAAAAAATATGATTGGCTTAAAAGGTGATAAAAAAAACGATAAAATAGAGAATTATTTTGATGATATTGAGAAATTATGTGCAGAAATGTCTCGTGTCTTAAAGACAGATAAATATTTCACTGTGATTATTGGTTCAAATACTAATCAAACAGGTGGAATACGGCTAGAAAGTTCTGTAATAGCATTTAGTCAAAAATACGGCATGCCTCTTGTGAAAATGATTCAAAAACCAATACGCGGCATGAGAAATACCATGAAAGATGAATATATCCTTATTTTTAGAAAGGTAAAGTAATGAAGACAACGGACGAAAAATATACGACTGTGATCGACAAAAATACATTTTATTTCTTTAACGCAAAATTTGAAGAAAATTATGAAGGGTATATCAACTCAATAAAAGAAACTCTTTTAATAATCAAAAATAAGGTTGAAACCGAAGGGTTGAAGAAAGAGATATTTGAACAACTTCTCGCTGAAAAAGAAAATGGCTTAAGAGCATTATTGGCATTAACGGGGTTCTCAAATGAATATCTTAAAAGACTAACAACAATTATTCGCATTGTTGATAATAATGAATTAAATACGCTTGTAAATAAAAACAGTTGGCACAGTGAAAACTCTGGTGATATTAAAGAGTGGACAGATGAAGCAATACAAAAATTTATTAAACAAAATATTAATTTCAGAAAAGGTATTGTGAACCTGTTTTTTTGAAGGTGCGTCAATTCCATTTCTTGCAAAAACTATCCCATTGTTTGAATTGAAAAAACTCAGTATTTCAAAATTAAAATTTGACGTGACAGAACTTGTTGATACTCTTATTCGCTATAAAGAAAAAGGTAGCTATTCAGGAATGAAAAGTAATAATCCTGAAACTGTTGTTGAAGAATTATTGCGAAATATAGGAGTTTCTTTTGAAAAAGGCGATTTACGAGAACTCATTAAAAATGCCCCAGATTCAAAACGTACAATGGATTTTATTATTCCAAATAAGCAAACCCCGCTTATTGTTGTCGAAAGCTCTTTTTTGGCAACTACTTCTTCAGGACAAGGTGATAAATCAAAAACAGAGATCGCTATAGACACACTTCTTAAAGAACATTACCCGAATGCTCATTTTGTTGGTTTTGTTGATGGTATAGGATGGTATGTTCGTAAAAATGATTTAAGACGAATGGTTAATGCCTACGAAGATGTTTTTACATTCCATAAAGACGAATTATTCCGGTTTGAGCAGTTAGTCCGTTCAACATTAGGAAAATGAATATGGAACAAGAAATAAAAACTAATGTTATTTTACAAGGTGATTGCCTTGAATTATTCAAAACTATACCAGATAACTCTATTGATATGTGTTTTGCAGACCCGCCTTTTAATCTTAAAAAAAGATATACAAGCTATACAGATAATCTTGATTTGCAGGAATATCTTCTTTGGTGCAAAAAATGGATAGCAGAAATGGTGAGAGTTACAAAACAAACTGGTTCGATTTTTGTGCATAATATTCCAAAATGGCTAACTTTCTATGCTTCTTATTTAAATGACAAGGCTCATTTTAGGCACTGGATTTCATGGGAAGCACCGACAGCACCAATGGGTAAAACATTACAACCTGTTCATTATGGTATTCTGTTTTACACCAAAGAACAAAAAAATTCAAAAATATATGAGATTAGACACCCCCATAAAAGAGATCGCAAGCAAGGTTATTTATTAAAAGATTATGGTGGGAAAAAAGATATATTGCATCCATTTGGACCACTTATATCTGATGTATGGACAGATATACATCGTATAAGGCATAATAAAAACCGTGATGAACATCCGTGTCAGCTACCAGTTCACCTATTAGAGAGGCTGATTTTGTTGGCTACAGATGAAAACGACACCGTTCTCGATCCATTTTCAGGGACGGGTACAACTGGTGTTGCTGCAAAACAGCTTGGGAGAAAATATATTGGTTTTGAACTAGATGAACAATATGTAAATATCTCACAAAAAAAACTAGAAAACACTGTAATAAATCCTAAAGTTGGCGATTCTTTTGTAAGTTGGTATTTAAGTGAAATTGTTACGTTACGCGAAATTGATTGGAATGATATAAGGCAGTATTTTATTATTCCAGACTCAATAAGAAAAATTGACAGCGAAAAAATTGTTTTAAAAGCTAAACTTAAACCTAATAAAGTTGCTGTCAATTATAATGAAAATTATGAAATAACATTATTTGAACAAAAAACAGTTCGTGTAAATGAGTTGCCCACCGTCTAACAAACCGTTTACGCTTCGCCGCTGCGCCTCTATGTCTGCCGAGAGAGCCTGCCGGAATCGGCTTTGCCGGGACTGCTGGAATTACCTAAATTTACCTTAAAAAATGTACCGTCTGGCGCAGAATCGTCTAAATCTGCGTTGGATTTAGGCAAACTTTGCCCTGCCTCTATGCCTGACCTATGCGAGCGCGGCGAGGTTCTCTTCCACCAGCTTCAGGCGGCGCGACAGCAGCCCGATAGTCTTTTCTATGCGCGTCTTTTCCTGCTCAAGCCGCGTCTTGGTGTCGGCTTCCGCGGGCGGCTTCTTCAGCCCGGCGCGGACGGTATCGGGCGTCTGCCCTTCCAATAGCTGACTTTCCGCCTCGGCGCGTTTGTCGGGGCTGCGTATCGACGCGACCAGCTTCATGTTCTCGTAGCCGATTTCGGGGTTCACGCCATACACCGCCGCCTTCGTAATGGCCTCGGCGGCGGGGCGCGGCAGGCGGAGCACGCGGTCAACGTAGTCTTCAAAGCGAATGTTCGCCGCGTCGCAGAGCGCGCGTGCCTTTGAGAGCATCTGCCCCAGTTCCCGCAGCAGCGCGCCGCTCTGCGCGAGGTATTTCGTCCGTATGGTCTCGGTCAGCGCGGCAAGCTCCGGCGATTCGTCTACGCCGATTCGGTAATACCCTTTCGCCTCGGCGGCGCGCAGCAGTGCATGAAACTGTGCCCAAAAGTCGCACGTGTGCGCGCGGGCGTTTCCGGGCGGCAAAGTTCCGCCGCTTTCCGCCTCGCGCCGTTCGGTTTGCAGGTGGTGCGCGTACTCGTGTACCGCCGTGTACACCAGTTGATTGTCGCTCTGGAAGTTCTTGCTGTGCAGCAGAATCTCGTGCGTTTGCGGCTTATACAACCCGTTGACCTTCTTGCTGCGCTTACCGGTCAGCGTCACGGTGAACTCCAGTTCGCTGCTCTGAATGTCGAGCAGCATCTTCTTTATCGCGTCCTGATTCATGTTTTTCGCTCCGTATCGGCTGAAATCTTCCCTAATAAGTGCCGCGCCGTTATGACAGGCAGCCCATAGCGTCGAGGATGAGCGCCGCCGCCGCAGTCGCCGCCGTTTCCGTCCGCAAGACCCGCTCGCCGAGACTGTACAGCGTAAAGCCTGCCTCGGCGAGCGCGCCCCGCTCGCGCTCCGTCCAGCCGCGCTCGCTCCCGACCGCCGCCCACCCGCCGGTTCCACCGGGAACCAGTCGCGCCGCAAGCAGGAAGTCCCGAAGCGGCTTTTCGGGGCGGGCGTTGTCTAGCCCCGCGCGGAACGCCCCGTCCTTCGGAAGCGAGCGGAGGCATTCGTCGAGCGAGCCGTGCACCGACAACGCGGGGACGTGCGTGCTTTTCGCCTGCGCGCTCCCGTCGAGCAGCAGCGAATGCGCCGTGCCGCGCTCGGCAAGCGCGGAGCGCAGATAGGACTTTTCGCCCAAGTCGGTTCCGGCGAGCCGGATTTCCGCGACGCCGAGGCTCGCCATATCGCGGAGGAGGCGCCTGAGCTGAATCGGGCGCGGGAAGCCGATTATCATGCCGAGCGGGTGGAGCGGCTTGCCGTCTGACTCCGGCGCGAACGCAAACGAAAGCGTCCCGCGCGGCACGGCGCCGTCTTCCCGCCGGATTCCGGTGATTACCGCCTTCCCCGCCTTCCCGCCGACGACGCCCGCGTCGAATGCGTCGCCTTCCCGCTTGTGCAGCACCTGCACGATATGCCGTGCCCGCGGGTCGGCAAGCGGCAGCGGGGAAGCGATTTCATCCTCGGCGAACAGCACAATATTCACTGCCTGCCAGTATACTACGCACGTCGAAGGCGTGCTACCGAGTTTGCGGAGCAAACTCGCGGCATATAGGGCGGGCTGGTGAACGGCATATAGGCAGAGGCTGGTGAATGGCACTAGGTTTTCGCCTGTCGGTATATCGCTCGGCAGGCAACTGGGCGAAAGCCACTCTCTGCGCTCTGCGGTTTATTCCGTCGACCCTCGGCAAGCCTTTTTGATAAACTCGGTAGGCGCTTGCCTCTATGCAGAGTTTTCCGTGCGCTTGGCAGCGTGCGGGAAACTCGACCGCTCTCCGTGCGGAGCGCGGGGAGCGCCTTATCCGTATTGCGGCTCTATATCGCCCTTCGGTATATTGCTCAGTAGCCTTACTGGTGGAAATCGCTGCAAAGCCCACTCGGTAGCCCCGATAGGCGCTTATTCGTGTTGCGCCTTTATGCGTCTGCGCATATCAGAACCTCTCGATAGAGCGGGCGGTTGCTATGTCGGCAACCGATGCTTGGTGCGCATGAAGCGAGGCGCTTGGCGGGCATGTAGCGTTTCTCTTGCAGGAAACTCGGCATTAGAGGCGGAATATGGGCAAACGTACAGGCGCTTGCCGTTTATGCTGCCGAGTTTTGAGAAAATAGTTGCCGGAATCGTATGATGATGCGGCGGACAGGTACTGTTCTATCAAAGTCTCGTAGAACGCCGCTAAGGTTTGGTAGAATACTGCCGAGGCTTGGTAGAACATAAAAAAGCGGCGGGAACTGTGCTTGCCGAGGGGGATATGCTGATTGCGCCGCCCAAAACGTCGCAAACCTAACCGGTAAACGAATTTTTTTGTCCCAAGGTGGGAGGAGCGCCCTTCATGGCGCAAGAAATATTTTTTTTAAAAATTTGTAAAAAAGTATTGGCAAATCTGAAAATGCCGTTAATAATAATGCATATAAAGAGTATATTGTATGGCAAATTTTAACACTCTCGACCCTACCGCTGAGACTTTTCGCGCGTTGAAAAATGGAAATTATCTATGGTGGGATAATCTACGCAAAAACGAGGATATTTCCATTCAAATTAGAAAGGACAATACTCTTGATGTCTATTACCGGGGCGGCGCTATCGTTAGTGGGTTAAGGTTTGATGGGAAAGCTTTTTCCGGTGAGATACATTCAAAGTATATACCACTGGCAGATGATGAAAAATATAACAAACTTTCATTAACTGCGAATGGTGTGGAATTTTCCGGTAAAATTGAGCCGTTGGCTTTTTCGCAGTTTGAAGAAAAAACACTGAAAGCTATTGCTGATAGAATAAAACCTCACTTTGATTCCAAGTCCGAAAAAGCGATACAGTATGAAATTGTAACCAATCATTCGTCTGTTCTTGATACCGAATTTGCCTCGAAAGATGACAATGTTCGAATTGACTTAGTATACATTGATACAAGTAATAAAAAACTTGTATTTGTTAAAGTAAAAACTATTGCGGATGGAAGGTTGTTTATCGATAGCAGTGACTCCGAAAGTATTTATAACCAATTGAAAAACAAGAAAACGGCAGTATTATTTTGGATTTTACCAGCAACCAACATGTCAATGTTGCAAAATGGGTATTCTCTTTTGGCGGTAACGCTTTCCCCATTGAGCCTATTGACTTATTTGATGATTGGGCTGATAATGTCAGACGAATGTATGATATGTTGATTGAGGAGGAAAAAGAGGAAGGATGGAATTAGCTGAAATTCTTGCTGAAACGAGTGATATTCTCAAAGAGTATGAAGCAAAAAAAGCAAATGCACCCGGTTTTGGTAATATCATTGATCTTATGGCCCGGTCTCATTTGGAAACTGAGCACAGTCGCGTTATCGGCTTTTTCCTCAATCCAACGGAAACACACCACCACCCGGAATTTGGCGAACTATTTCTCAATCGCTTAAAAGCATTAAAAAGCCTCGCAAAGAAAATATCAAACACAGCAGTTGCGTATATCGACAGAGAATGGAAAACTACTGATTATCGTAGTATTGACTTGATAATTAAAACAAATGGGAATGAAGTTATTATTATCGAAAACAAAGTACATGCAGATGATCGAACGAAACAGTTGCATGATTACGTCAAAGCGGTAAAAGACAATTATAAAGTAGATCCGATTTTAGTGTATCTGACATTGTCTCCAAAAAATCCAAAGGACTATTCTATTGAAAAAGCAGAGTTAGAAACACTTATATCCGAAAAGCGCTTTGCAAATATCACCTATACAGATTTCATCCTTCCTTGGATAAAAGATTGTATTGGACAAACAAAACATAGTGAAGAAGTATTAACATCCGCACTGATTCAATATCGCGATGCGATAGAAGGAATTACGCACCAAAGGAGAATAGATAAGATGAGCAACACAAAAATAATTGAAACCGTTACAGAAAGCCCAGACACACTCAAATCTTTTTTTGTTCTGCAATCAATCAATAAAGTCGATATTGTCAAACACATTATCGAAACTCAGTGTATTGATGCACTCAAAAATATTGCTAAGAAACACGAGTTAGGATTTTCTATTGGCGGCGATGATGACGGAAAAGACTGTTTTATGGCGAATTGGGGTTTTGATTTTGAAAAACACGGTACTAATCTTGTAATGTGTTTTCCCTTCGATTCAAATTTGAGCGGACTTTGGTATGGGTTTTTAAATAAAAACATATCGGCGAAATTTCGAGAGGTATTAATAAAGCATCATTTTGAATTTCATAATATATTTTGGTATAAAAGTGTAAAAGATTATCAAAATTGGATGGATAATGGTGTCCTTATCGAATTGTGCAGCGGCCAGAACAATAAAGTATTACGTGAGGTTGAAACTAAGATAGAAGAACTCCTAAGTCTTATTAAGGAGAGCGAGACAGAATAACAGCCACAAGTGAATGCGGTTTTTTCAATGGGGGCTTACTCTCGCCAAAGTTCAAGCGTAAGCTCTTCCTTGAAGGATTTTAAGTCCGCAAATTGTTTGTTTGTTCGAGCGCGTCTATATAGCTCAGGTTCAGCCGCCCCATTTTATCCACTTCAAGCAACTTTACCGGAATCTGCTGTCCTTCCTTCACCACGTCGGTAACGCGGTCTACGCGGCTCCGCGACAGCTTGGATATATGGCACAGACCCTCTTTGCCCGGCAGGATTTCGACGAAACAGCCGAAGTCCATAATGCGCTTCACCGTGCCGTTGTAGACGGTGCCCGGCTCCGGGTCTTCCACTATTGCCTTCACCGCCGCGCGCGCGCTGTCGGTGGCTTTCGCGGTTCTGCCGAATATGGTCACGGTGCCGTCGTCATCGGTGTCGATTTTCACGCCGTACAGCGCGGAAATGCCCTTCACCGTCTTGCCGCCCGGGCCGATGAGCGCGCCGATTTTGTCTACGTCGATTTTCATCGTGTCGATTTTGGGCGCGAACTCGCTCACCTTCGGCGCGGGCGAGCTGATCGTCTGCTTCATGACGCCCAGTATGTGCAGCCGCCCGCGCTTCGCCTGCGCCAGCGCCTTCCGCATGATTTCGGCGGTAACGCCCGCGATTTTTATGTCCATTTGGAAACCCGTAATGCCGTCTTCCGTGCCGGCGACCTTAAAGTCCATATCGCCGAGGTGGTCTTCCTCGCCGAGTATGTCGGAGAGGACGGCGTAGCGCTCGTACTTGTCGCCTTCAGTGATAAGACCCCTGCC
>NZ_BBPW01000020.1:0-13079 GCF_001028545.1 Treponema endosymbiont of Eucomonympha sp.
AGTAACTGCGTTCGATGGGCAACAGCGTAGTTTACACTTCTTCATCGCTTCGTAATCGTTTATATCATCTCCAATGTACAACACATTTTCATAGCGCAAGTTCATTTCTTTGAGCATATTCGCCAATTCTATATCCTTGTCCTGATTCGTAATGATAATCTTGTCGTAATTTAAAAAAGTTCCCCGTCGATTTATCAAATGAGTACATGACCCGGAGCTTATTATTGCCAGCATATAACCGGCATTTTTAAGCAATTTTGCCGCTATGCCATCCCTCGTATGGAAATTCTTCAACTCATCTCCATTTTCCGAGTAAATCATCTTGCCGTCGGTTAAAACTCCGTCAACATCGCATACTATCAATTTGATGCTTTGCAAATCTTTCAAATCCATTACTGCCTTCTTTATGCCGAATATCAGACGACAGTGCGTCCATTTATTTCCGCAATTTCTTTAACTTTTGCGTATAATGACTTGTATTGTTGCAGGGTTAAAGCCTGATTTTTATCGCACAACGCCTCAGACGGATTGCAGTGTACTTCAATGATTAACCCTTCGCAGTCAAACGCAGCGCACGCCAGTGCAAGTTTTGGAACAAATCGAGAAATGCCTACTGCGTGTGACGGATCGAGAATAAGCGGGAGGTTCACCCGATCCTGCATAACCGCCGTACCGCACAAATCCAAGGTAAACCGGCTTGCGGTCTCAAATGTTCTGATTCCCCGCTCACACAAAATCACATTTCCGTTCCCATTCACCAGAATATACTCGGTCATCCGGAGGTATTCATCAATGGTCGCGCTAAATCCACGTTTAATCAAAATTGGCTTAGCCGATTTCCCGCTTCCTATCAATAACGAATGATCATACATCGACTTTGCGCCAATTTGAATAATATCCGTGTATTGCTCAACAATCTTAAAATTTGTAAAGTTTGACACTTCACTGATAATTTTCATACCGAATTGGTCCCGCACCTCGGCAAGCCATTTCAATCCTTCTTCACCGGAGCCCTGAAAAGCATATGGGTCGGTTCTCGGCTTAAAACACCCGGCGCGGAATACTTTTATCCCAAGCTTTACCAACTCCTCTGCCGTCCGCATCACCTGATCCCTGCTCTCCGCTGCGCATGGACCCGCCATCATTACAAAACTCTTTTTGCTGATATTCACCGCATCGCTGATGTGTATTTCGTGAAAATCATTTTCGTCCTTTTTTTCCGAAAGCATAAAGCACATTCCTTATTTCAACCTTGAATTGTTTATAGTTTAGCTACGCCGATTAATAAATCGTCTTCGATTACCGGAACAATTCTAATCCACCATTTCCCGTTTTCAACCAAATGTTCGTGTATATCGGCAATGGTTGCGGAACTACTTACTACAAAGGGATGAATATTCATAATGTCACTTGCCAGGATATCGAAAACATTTTTTCCATATTTAAGATAAGCTCTCCTGATATCACCGTCTGTAACTATTCCGAGAAGTTTGCTATTGTCAACCACAAAGCAACACCCTATCTTACCGTGATTAATACAGGTTATTACATCAAAAAATTTAGTGTTGCTTTTAATAACAGGAAGTTGCGGAAACTTTATCATATTCCTTTTAACACTTATATTGTTTTCATTAGAATATTTCAGGTTATAAATACTTTTATGCAGACTGTCTAAATTTTTTGCAAGATACGATCCTGATATGACCATGGAAATACCCATTCCATTCATTGTTTCCGCAATATTCGCTTCAACCCCTCCATCCACATGTATTTTAAGATTAGGATACTTATTCCGTACTGTTTTAATAAGTTCATAGCACTTATCATTAAATTTTGCCCCGCTAACTCCCGGCTCACTGCACATGATTAGAACATGATTAATGTCATTAATATATTTTTCTATCATTTCAATATCTGTCGTGGCGATTATAGCAATTCCAATACCGCCTTTAAATTTTTTCATTGCCTTAATACATAAATCTTTATTCTTCATATTCTCATATTGAACGGTTAAATATGCTGCGGTTGATTTATTTATTACACCAATAATATCGCCGGTGATTTCTTCATAAATCAAATGAACATCAAGAGGAAGATACGATTTATCAAAAATTAAAACATCTTCCAATTTAAAATCATGGTCATTTTGAAATAAATCTATATGTAGATAATCTGCTTTAGCGAATTTAAGTTGGGATGCATAATTCAAAAAATTGTCTTTTACCGCAAATATAGAACCCGATACTAACATTGTTTTCCTTCTTCAAATATTGGTTTTATATTTATATTCGTAAGCGGTTTGCCCGGAAAACGGGTACTCGCGTACCGCGCCGGAATGACACCAATAATCTTCACTCCAGCCCCTCCGTGTCGGCGGGATATATGCCTTTTCGTGCGTTCACCGCCATCACAAAACCATCAATGGTATAGCCCCAAGGAAGATGAATCAAGTACGGTTCAATGTTCTTCTTCGCACATTCGGCGATTTTTAATCTCTGGGGGTCTAATTCCCCGCCTCCTTGGGGCGGTTGAAACTGGGGGCGGGGTCCCCCGCATACGCAAAGATTTCAAAGAGAAATCTTTAATACCTCGCTGCTTGCGGCGGGGATTCTTTATTTACGCCATAACGCTTTACCCGCGGCATTTTCCGCTACGTCTTCCCTGCCGACTTATGCACTATCCGCACCCGCTTCCTGAGCGACGAAAACGTGTATTCCTCCAGTTTTTGCTGGTCGTGCGCCTTGTACAGAATTTTCCCCGCCTCAAGGATTCGCATAAGCCGCCCGTATAAGTCGTTCATCGCCTGCGTGTTGTCCTGCACCAGCGTTTTCCGTCTGCACAAGATTTCGTACTGCATTTGGTTGCCGTCGTGAATCGACGTCAGAGCGCTCATAAATGACCGTATCAAATCCTCCGTAAGTCCTTTCGCCGTCAAAGGCTCGCGGTATTGCGCAATGTTTTCGTGGACAACCCGCAGGGCGGCTAAAACGCCTTCCGCGTCCCGCCCCCTGATTTTATGCCTCAGTGCCGTCAGCCCGAAATCTTTTTCCGAAAGCGGCACTGCGCCGTTTGCAAGCTCTATATACCCCTTCAGACGGTTCGCCGATTCTATCAAGCCGTCCATCGTCTCATACAGCTTGCGGGTAATGTGTTTCAGTTCCGCCGTTTCAAAAACCGGATTCACCAGTTCCGACGCGGCGGCGATTTCCTGCGAAAACCCCTGTATAAAAAGCGCGTTAAACTCCGGGGAATATCCGGCAAAATCGACGGCGTCCCGCCTGACGCTGTAGAGCAAAAAATCGCAGATAACCGGCAATTCTTCGTCTTTGCAGTTATACATTCTATTCGCTTCGTGTCTTTCCGCCATGTGTGCCACCTTCTTTATGAGAACAGCAGAGTATCGTGCGCCTTCAAAAGCCGTTTACGCCGCTTCGAACGCCTTTTGCACTCCTTCAAATACCGTTTACGCCTTTTCAAACAGCGTTTGCGCCCGTCCGACAGCCGTTTACGTCTCTTCAGAGAGCGTTCGCGTCCCTTCAAAAGGGGTTTACGCTTCTTCAAACGCCGTTTGCACGCCTTCAAAGTCCGTTTACCGGACTAAAAGATTTTTTCGGAGAGAAGCTCTGTTCCCGATTTGTCTCTTGCGCGCCGAAACAGCGCAATATTCAAGTCGGTTCCTGTCATAAACGCAAACGTCTATAATTCTTGCCTAATCAAAAGCACCAGGCGTTTCATCTTCATGAGTATCGCACGGTTCAGGTGTTTCGTCAAACGGACTAGGTAGCGTGGACTGGAAGATAGAGGAACAAACACCTGACATGAATGGCGGCGATGAAGGAAGCGGTGAGCTTTGCGTAGCGCGTAGCAATTCCCCGCCAGCGCTTGAGGGCACGGAAGACATTTTCAATGACGTGCCGTGCCCGATACAGCTCATGATTGTACGCTCTCTGCTCTTTCCGGCTTTTAACCGGAGGGATGACTGCTGTTATATCCGCTTCCTTAAGCATATCGAGCAGTTCGTTCGTGTCATACGCCTTGTCCGCAAGAAACGCTTCCGCCTCCAAATCCTCCATAAGGAGAGGCGCTTGATTACAATCCGCGACAGTACCGCTTGTCACAATGCCGCTTGCCGGTATCCCGTACTCGTCAACCACAAGGTGTAATTTGCTGTTCAGCCCCCTTTTGTGCGGCTAATGTCCTGAGTGCCGCCTTGTGCCCCGCACGCGTCTGCGTGTGCCTTGATATACGTCGAATCTATCATACGGATATCCCCGGCAGGCTCGCCTATTGCGGCGTCCGCCAGCCTTTTCCATATTCCCTTGTCCCGCCAGCGGCAAAACCGCTTATGTATGCTGTTCCAGTTCCCGAATTCCGGCGGTATATCCCTCCACGGAGCGCCCGTGCGCGTCTGCCACGCTACCGCGTTGATAAACAAACGGTTGTCTTTCGCTACTCCCCCGCGTTTCCCTGCCTGTCCGGGCAGCAGTTCTTTTATCCGTTCCCACGCCTCGTCGCTTATATCGTGCCGGTGAATGCCTTCTTTTTCTTTCATGCCTCCCATTTTACCTCTTTTCCCTTATCCAGTCCACACTGCCTAGCCCCGTGCCGTGAAAACGAGGCGTCATGCGGCGAACTGTCTTGCATTCCCTTCCGCCTGACTGAAGCGCCGCTCGTTTAAGGTATAGCCTATACTAAACGCTGGCGTCTGTCTATAGGGATTTCCCGCCCCGCGAAAAACAGTACGGCGGGGATTCGCCCTGCTCCCTGTGTCTGTAAAGATTGTTCGCCTTGCGAAAAATCCGGCACTACCGCGGCGGACAGCGTTTGCAACGGCATTCCTTCCTTAATTATAACCGCCTCCTTCATTTTATACGCCGTGAGGCGGAATCGCGTGCGCCCGCAGGAACAGCGGGAGCATTTGGTGCACACCGAACGACAGCCTTGACAAGCGGCAATGACGTTTTTATGCTGGCTGCATGAAACAAACGGCGCGTTTGTCCGGAGCGTTTTTTTCGCGGCTGGCATACGTGTGGTGCGCCGCAGCCGCGGTGTCGTGCGCGCGGAAACAGGACGCATCGCTCCGGGAAGACGCGTTCGCCGTCGCGTATGGCGCGTCTGAAGACGAACTCAGCCCGTTCGTCGGCAACTCAGGCGAAGACGTGCGGCCGTCGCTTGCGGTGCGAGACGGATATTTTTACATAGCGGACAAGGCGGAGAAAAAGGTACTGCGCTTCAATTCCTACGGCGACCTGCTTGCCCTGTATTACAGTCCCTCGCCTCAAATAACCCCTGCGCTCGATGCCGGAGGCGCCGTCTCTATGCAGACTCGGACAGCCTATCCGTTCAACGCTGTCGGCGCAGTCACGGCAGATTCCCGACGACGCCTCTTCGTCGCCGACCGGCTTTTCCCCGGCTGGGAGGAAGAAGACGCGGGGCAAAACTTCGTGCGGTCGTGGGTCGTCCGGCGGTTTTCCAAAGACGGCGCGTACGACGGGCATATCGGGCGAGACGGACCCGGCGGCGCCCCGTTCCCCTATATCGACCGCCTGTATACGACCGGAAACGACGACCTTATCGTCGTGTGCCGGACGCCCGAGGGATTGGAGGCGTATTGGTTTTCCCCGGAAGGCTATCTTTTGTACGCGGTCCCGCTGGAATTGGACCTGCTGCCCAACTCGTTTGAAGCCGAAGACGGCGAAACGTTCCGTTCGCTCATGACGGCGTTGCCGGGTTGGGACCGGAAAACTCTTTACCTGAGAATCGACTATTACCGGCGCGTTTCCGCCGGGGACGCGCCGGACGAGCCGTCGGGAATTGCGTACCGCGCCGCGCTGCTCTATCCGCTGGATATTGAGGCGGGGGAGTTTTTGCCGCCGATAGCGCTTCCCCTGTCCGCCGAGGTAACCGGGCAGTCCGAATCGGGCTGGTTCTTTTGCGTCGCCCCCGACGGCTCCGATTACGCGGTATATGCCGTCAGCCCGCATTCGAGCTGGACGCCGAAACGCCGCCTTTCAGTCGACCCTCAGGGCACGGCATACTGCGCATTTTCGCTGTCCCCGAACGGCGTGCTTTCTGCGCTAGTGGCGGGGCAGGATTCGGCGCAGGTCGTCAGGTGGCGCACCGATTCGCTTATCGGAGCGACGGTTCAATAGATTTTGCGATAGCGGCAACGCGAAGGAGAAACTATGTTACAGTTTTATTTTCTGTCGATTCTGTGCAATGCGCTGACAGGGCTGACGCTCGTCTTTATGGACGAGGACGGCGCGCCTGACGGCAAAGCGACAGTCGGCTGGCTTTTCAGAAACGCGATATTCCGCCTGATTACGGGCATTCTGACCGCGCTGGTCGGCGTGCTGAAAATCCTTCCGGGAATACAGGCAAACCACGTATTTCTGTTCGGGGATTTTCTGCCGGTAGCGGCGGGACTTGCGGGCGGGTTTGCGGTGCTGCTCGGCGCGTACCGCGCGTCCGCGTCGGCTGACGTGCCGTTGTCGCCCGCCGTCAGCCGCGTATTCGTGCAGGGAAAAAAATATATCGGCGTCGGCTGCGTCGTCGTCAGCGTGCTGCACTTTATTTTCCCGCATGTGCTGTTCCTGTAGGAGTCCCGGCGAAACATTGGCCTGCACTGCGCCTGACAGGTAAACGGATTCCGAAAGGCGGCAAGGTAGGGGTTTCCGAGCGGCAAAGTCGGGAATAGAAAACATTTCGAGGACGGCATAACCTGCAAGTTCGACGAAAAATTACCCGCTCCGCCTCGCTTAAATCCGCATAAGCGGCTGGCTTCGGGCATAAAAAAGGCAGTGCTTCCGCCCCGCCTTTTTCCGCGCTTCGTCATTCGCCGCTGTGCAGCCGCATTCGCAGCTTCCATACTATATCCGATTTGAGGCGGTGGAGGAAAAGTCCCAGCACATTCTCTTTGGTGCCGACGTGCATGTTTATCGAATGGAGCGAGGTAAAGGCAGCCTCTTCTGCTTCCGTTATGGAACTGTGGTGTTCGTCTCGGCAAAACTTGCAGAGTTCTTCAAACGATATTGCCACCGGAAGATTTTCCTCTCTAATGTAGGCACAGACTCGTTTATATGTGCCTTTCGTTTCTTTCAGAGCGGCGGCAGACAGCGTACCGCTCAGCGCCTCTTCGGGCGGCGAAAGGCTCAGCGTTTCAAAGACTATGTCGTCCGCGCTGTTGATAGTTACGCGCGCCTTCGCCCACGCCGTCCAAACACCCGCAACCCGGTCAAAGCGTTTTTCAAACGGTGCCCCGCCGTTCTGCCCTTTGTTTGCATACTTAATGACCAGCGGCTCGCCTTCCGCCGATTCCCCTTCGGAATAGCCGATTCCGTATTGCAGGACGCTCTCGCGCGGAGGCATTCGCCGCCCCTTTTTCGGCGGAGCTGACCGCAGAACCGATTCGGGGCAGCCGACCAGAAAGTATTTCTTTCCGCCGAGCCTGACCGAAAGGCAGAAGGAACGCAGGAGCGGCTGCTGCCGGACGCCGCGGGGCGTATCCGCAATTGCCGGCGCGTATTCCGGCTCCCAGACAAACATTCGCATTACGCCGATGTCTCCGGGAATCCTGCAAAATGCCGACATTCTTGAGAAAGACACCGTATTGTCGGCGTCCACCGTCAAAGAGCCGTCGGCGATTTCAACCTTGCTATCGGTATTGTTAATAATGTGGATTTCGTATTCGACGATATAGTCGAGCGTTCCGTATGCCCTGCCGGTCATGCATGACGCCGCCGCCGCGCTCAGAATCAGGGCGAGCCAGCAACGCATATATAACGCACAAAAAGCACCTTTCGCATGACTGCCCCGCTTCAGCGAATACGGCGCGGCATTGCAAAACCGCCGCTGCGCCGTGCGCTGATTCAAGGTCTCCGTTTCATCAAAAATTTACATAGCTCAATAAAGAACTGTCGCGTATATCATGGGGGTATACACAATCTCCACCATTAGAATCGAGGTCTATACCCTGATTATAATACGCCGCCCAGACCAGTTCCGAACAATACCAACCCGTTGCATTGGACGAAGTTTTTTTTCTGTCTCCGAAGAGATTAAATACCCATCCTTTCGGCGGGTCTATAACCTGACTCTGGCAAAATTCCACCGCCGCATTTCGCTGGCGAGAGGTGGCGGATGAAACCCTGAACACAGACGTTCCCCGTTCTTCTACTCTGGTCGCGTCCAATATGCCTCGAACCACTCCGTCTGCAACTGCTTCTATGACCCGTACAAACACCCGTCCACTATGTCTATAGACGCCTTCAACAATCGCGATATGTCCCATAAGCCCGAAAAACCCCATATCATCATACACGACATCGCCTGTTTGAAGCGCCGATGTCAACCGATAGCGGGAATAATCTGCCTGAGGCGGACACGATAAGCCGGTGTTGTAATAATATCTGCCGCTGTCGCTTAACGGGGTAACCGGATTCAGCGTGTTCGCCCAAAGATTTTCATACTCCGGCACGGGACAGGGAGCGCTCTGATAGATTCCGCAAAAATCCTCAAAGGTAACCGCAAACGGAACATTCTCTGCTTCCGCGCGGGCATGAATCCGCGCATACGCGGTTTTCAAGCCGTCGATAGGCAGCGTTTCGACTGCTGCCGGATCGGACGACACCGAATGACGGGATTCCGCTCCTTCCGCTTTGTTTGCCGCCAGTTTCGCGGCATTGTCACACCCCATAAATGCGGCAGTCAAACATATTCCGGCAAAAACCAGAACCGGAAATCCAATACGGCGTTTGTTTTTCATAACAAACCTCCTCTACACGCTTAAAGCCCATCGGCTGTGGATAAGGCGTTCGGCAACGCCGAACGTTGCATAGAGGCGAACAGCACAGATGCAGCACGGAACATCCGTGCCGTTGCCTGTTATAAACATGATAGCACGTTCCTGCTGTTTTCGTCAAGAAATTGTTTTTCAGAGCTAGAAAAATAAACCGGCGCACAAATGATTTTATCCCTTGTCGTGCTCGTTTTTCGGTTCACGCCGTGCGGCAGATAAATAACGCGCCGTTCCGACCGTTTCCTGCGCTTTTTTCGGCAGGACGGCGCTCAAAAGATACGGCATAAAAGACAAACAGGGGGCGTTCCGCGTTCGGCGATAGCCTTTATCCCCGCGAGTTTGCAAAGCAAGCTCGGTAGTAAGACATAGGCTTGCGGCAGTTCCCTGAGGAAACTCGGCAGATAGGTAAAATCCGCGTATCGCATAGAAATAGAAGGCATATGGGTAGAGCCGTATACGGCTGACGGCGGCGTGCCCGCGCTCCATTGGGGGTATGCTCCGCCGTGTTTGCAACCAGCATAGCATGTTTCAGCGCATTCCGCCGGACATCCGTTTCATGTGACGGAGTTTCTGCGCCATGAAACCGGGCTTTAATTTTATGGAACAAAGGTTTGGTGCTATGGAACGAGACGTGCGCGCCGTGAAACAAGCTCTTAATTTCACGAGACCAAGCGCTCATTCCTAGAGACGGGAACGCAGTGCTATGGAACGGAACGCGAATTCCGTGAGATCAAGCGCTGGTTTCGAGAACAGAAGGCGCGGCGGAACGAAGGCGGACGGCGGGAGGCATCGTCATTATGTTTAGTCTTTGTTCGCCGGCATTTCCAAAACGACGCCCGCGCCGCACGTCTGCATTGCCGCTTCCCGCGAACTACGCCCGCTTGCCCGAAGCTTGGAACGCGGCTATAAAGCCCCACGGCAAGGACGGCGCGCGAGCACAAATAAGGCGGCTGCCAGTCCCGCAAACAGAGCGGGGTGGAACCGTTGACAAGCTCTATCTAGTTTTATTTAATTGCCCCTTGATAAGGGGAGCGGGTCAACTCGAACCGTGTCGGCATTGGCACAGATCGGCAACGCGAATGTTGCCGACGCCGAATATGTGCTATATTATCGGCGCGAAAGCGAGCGGTAGCTTTCCGAAGCGGAAGGTGCCGCCCGTCAAATCTATGAAGCGGCAAAGACGCTTCTATCGCGGAGGTAATTCAGTATGCAGAAAATAGACTTTCACGTGCACGTTACGCCGCCCGAAATCAGTACGGGCGTGGAGAAAATCAAGGCGCGGGAGCCATATTTTGCGCTGCTGGCGGCAAGCCCCAAAAACAAGTTCGCCACCGCCGAAGAAGTCGTCGCCGAACTCGACGGCGCGGGCTTCGACCGAGCGGTTATTTTCGGCTTTGCGTTCAAGGATATGGGGCTGTGCCGCACGGTCAACAACTATGTTATTGCCAAAACGCGGGAGTTCCCGCGCCGGCTCTCCGGCTTCGCCGTGGTGCCACCGAATCACCCCGGCGCCTGCGCGGAAATCGAGCGCTGCCACGACGCGGGACTGTGCGGCGTGGGCGAGCTTTTCCCCACGGGGCAGGACGTCCGCATCGAAGACGCGGCGGAAACGGCGCGCTTTGCCGAGTGCTGCGCCGAGCGGAACCTGCCGGTGCTGCTGCACATGAACGAGCCGGTCGGTCATTATTATGCGGGCAAGACGAACACGACGCTGCAACAGGCGGAATTGTTTGTCGAGCACAATCCGCGCCTGAAAATCGTGCTGGCGCACTGGGGCGGCGGGCTGGCGTTTTACGAGCTTATGAAGGACGTACGGAAAAAATTCGCCAACGTCTTTTACGACACGGCGGCTTCCCCGTTCCTGTACGGCGAGGCGGGCTACCGGACGGCTTCCGCGCTCGGCGTGCAGGATAAAGTCCTGTTCGGCAGCGACTTCCCGCTCCTGCCGCTCTCCCGCTACGTTGCCGAAATCGACAGAAGCGGTATTGCGGACGGAGAAAAAGCGTCGCTTCTCGGCGGAAATGCGGCGCGGCTCTTGGGATTATGAAGGCAGCTTTCCGGCGGGAAAGGGCAGAACCGCCCGCAAGAATACGCACAGAAGGAGTCTGACACGAACGTACTAATTATCGGCGGGGCGGGCTATATCGGCAGCCACGTCGCGCGCGAACTGCTCGACCGGGGGGACCGGGTTACGGTTTTCGACAACCTTTCGAGCGGGCTGGAGCAAAACCTGTTCCCCGACGCCGACGGTTTCGTCAAAGCCGATATCCTCGACTACGCGGCGCTGAAGCAGACAATGCAGCGCGGCTTTGACGCGCTCGTGCACCTTGCCGCATTCAAGGCGGCGGGCGAATCGATGCTCAAGCCGGAGAAGTATTCGCTCAACAATATAGCCGGCAGCGTCAACATTCTGAACGCCGCGGCGGAAACGGGCGTCAGGCGCATTGTGTTTTCGTCGAGCGCAGCGGTATACGGCGAGCCCAAATACCTGCCCGTCGACGAGGCGCACCCGACCGAACCCGAAAACTACTACGGCTTCACCAAGCTGGAAATCGAGCGCTTGCTGGGCTGGTACGACCGGCTCAAGGGCATATGCTTTGCCGCACTGCGTTATTTCAACGCGGCGGGCTACGACGCGCAGGGGCGTATTACGGGGCGCGAGCAAAACCCCGCCAACCTGCTTCCGGTCATTATGGAGACCGCCGCCGGAATCAGGGCGGAGATGCAGCTCTTCGGCACCGACTATGACACGCGGGACGGCACCTGCGTCCGCGACTATATCCACGTGAGCGACCTCGCCGCGGGACACGCCGCCGCGCTCGGCTACCTTACGGAGCACGACCGGAGCCTGACCGTCAATTTGGGGAGCGAGTCCGGCGTCTCGGTGCGGGAAATGCTCGACGCGGCTCGGCGGCTCACCGGAAAACCCGTCGCGGTGAAAACGGCGGGGCGGCGCGCCGGAGACCCGGCGGCGCTGACCGCGTCGTCGCAGCGCGCCCGCGAAACGCTCGGCTGGAGCGCCCGCCATTCCGACGTGGAAACGCTCGTCAAAACGACGTGGAATGTCTACCGGCATTCGGCGGAGCCGAAAACCTGAGCTCTTTGAAAGAACTCGACACATAAGTAAACCAGCCCCGGCGGGGACGACGCTCGGCGGCAGCCTCTGTGCCGCATAGAGACAGAAGCGCGTCGCTGACGGTAACGCAGGACGTACCTATCCGGTGCACAGGCGGGCACCGTACAGTGCACCAGAGCGGTACCTATCCAGTACACAGGCACGATACTGTACAGTATGCAAGCGCGCTACTCTCCAGTATGCAGGCATGCTACTGTACGGTTGTTAAGCGCGCAACCGCACGGTTGTTAGACCCGCGAATAAGACGGTTGTCAGGCACACAACCGCACGGCGTACCGGCGGGACGGCGTCCAGCGCGCCGACCGGAATCCGTCCGCATTGCAGGCAGGAATGCGGGCGGGGTACAGGCGTGCTGCTGTACACTTGCGTACCACACGGATAAAACGTTGCCCGCGGCTCTCCGCTTCACCTATAGGCAAAGCCTCTACGCGCCGCGAGTTTGCAAAGCAAACTCGGTAGCAAACCGAAGGCTTGCGGCAGTTCCCTCAAAGAACTCGAACGTTCCCTACGGGGAACGCGGGCGGTTGCCGCGCCCCGCGAACAGGACGGGGGCAGCGGAGCGCCCGCTTGACAGAAATTGTTGGTCTGTGGTATATTGTATACACGGTCATGAAGCCCGCCGTTCCACGAAGGAACAAGCGAATTCTTCCGTTGTAAAGAATCCCGCCCGGAGACGAACTCCCCTACACACAATGGTTTTAGCGATAAAACCGCACACGTCCTCTTAAACTATACTATAGGAGTATAACGATGAAGAAAGCTGTTTCAGGTTTTCTGGTCTGCGCTCTTTTGGGCGGCGCGGCGGCAGCGCACGAGTTTTTCGTAATGCCGCACGAAGCGAAGGGCTACAAAGCGGGCGACACGGTGCAGCTCGACGTGCTTTCCACCCACTATTTTACGGTGGGCGAAGAGCTTGAAGAGCCGGCTGCCGTCAACGAGGTGTATATCCTGCGGAACGGGCAAAAGTCGGCACTGCTTCCCCTTGAGAAGAACGCGGACAAAGTTTGGTATCAGGCGGCGTATACCCTGCCCGACGACGCTCCCGCCGTCGCGGTGGGCAGGCGGGTCGGCGGTTTCTACTGCCGGACGGGGCTGCTCGGCTTTACGCGCAACCTGAGCGCCGCCGAAATCGTGGAGCAGTTCCTG
>NZ_BBPW01000021.1:0-13946 GCF_001028545.1 Treponema endosymbiont of Eucomonympha sp.
CCGGGCAGCAGTTCTTTTATCTGTTCCCACGCCTCGTCGCTTATATCGTGCCGATGAATGCCTTCATTTTTTTTCATGCTTCCCATTTTACCTCTTTTCTTTTCTTTAGTCCACACTGCCTAGGCGGACGAGAACCTTCCGCGTGAGCGGGGAGGCGGCGCTTCCCCCGCCGCTTGAAACTTCCCCACCTTTTCGCTATAGTGTTCCACACACCGTTCATGCAATGACAAACGCACAGACGAAAACCCCACCCGTCATTCATTCGGCGCGCGGCAGCGTTTTTTTGACCGGATACGGCAGATTGAAGAGTAAGAGGTAGAAATACTATGAGCTTTGATATTTCCAAGATGAGGAATATCGGAATCAGTGCTCACATTGATTCGGGAAAAACGACGCTGTCCGAGCGTATTTTGTTTTACTGCGATAAGATTCACGCGATTCACGAGGTGCGCGGCAAAGACGGCGTGGGCGCGGTTATGGATAATATGGAACTGGAGCGCGAGCGCGGCATTACCATTCAGTCCGCGTCGACGCAGGTCAAATGGAAAGACTGCGTCATCAACGTCATCGATACGCCGGGACACGTCGATTTTACGGTGGAAGTCGAGCGGAGCCTCCGCGTACTGGACGGCGCAATCCTCGTGCTGTGCTCCGTCGGCGGCGTGCAGTCCCAGTCTATCACCGTCGACCGCCAGCTTAAACGTTACCACGTGCCGCGCATTGCGTTCGTGAACAAGTGCGACCGCATCGGCGCGAACCCGTTCAAGGTGCGTATGCAGCTCCGCGAAAAACTCAACCTAAACGCCTATCTGGTGCAGATTCCTATAGGGCTTGAAGACAAACTGGAGGGCATAGTTGACCTGATTTCGATGAAGGCGCTCTATTTCGACGGCGACAACGGCGAAAACGTGCGCGTCGCGGAGATTCCGGCGCACCTCGCTACAGAAGCCAAGAAATACCGCGAGGAACTGGTGGAAGCCGCGTCTATGTTCGACGACGGGCTTATGGAATCGCTGCTCGAAGGCAGCGAGACGGAAGAGCAGGTTATCGCGGCGATTCGGAAGGGGACGCTCGCCGAGCAGTTCGTGCCGGTGTTCCTCGGTTCCGCGTACAAGAACAAAGGCATTCAGCCGATGATAGACGGCGTGCTGCGCTATCTGCCCGACCCGACCGAAGTGAAAAACTTTGCGCTCGACTTGGATAAAAACGAAGAGCAGGTCGAGCTTGTCTGCAACGAAGGCAAGCCCTGCGTCGCGCTCGGCTTCAAGCTGGAAGACGGGCAGTACGGGCAGCTCACTTATGTGCGCATTTATCAGGGTGCGCTCAAAAAAGGCGAAGAGCTATACAACACGCGCGCGCGGAAAAAGTTCAAAATCGGGCGGCTCGTCCGCATGAACAGCGCGAATATGGAAGATATCGGCGAAGGCGTACCCGGAGATATAGTCGCGCTGTTCGGCGTGGACTGCGCGTCGGGCGACACGTTTTGCGGCGGCAAGCTGAACTACGCGATGAGCAGCATGTTCGTGCCGGAGCCGGTCATCTCGCTCGCCATAGACGCGAAGGATAAAAAGTCTTCCGACCAACTGGCGAAGGCGCTCAACCGTTTCACGAAAGAAGACCCGACGTTTCAGACCTATGTCGACCCCGAATCAAACCAGACTATCATCAAGGGTATGGGCGAACTGCACCTTGAGGTATATATCGAGCGCATGAAGCGCGAGTACAAGTGCGAAGTTGAGACCGGGCAGCCGCAGGTGGCGTACCGCGAATCGATTACGCAGCAGGCGAACTTTAACTATACGCACAAAAAACAGACCGGCGGCTCCGGGCAGTACGGACGGGTCGCGGGCTTTATGGAGCCGCTTGAAGGCAAGGACTACGAATTCGTCGACGCCATAAAAGGCGCCTCGATTCCGAACGAGTTTATCCCGTCCTGCGACAAGGGCTTCAAGCAAGCACTGGCGAAAGGCAGTCTTATCGGTTTCCCGATTGTCGGCGTAAAATGCACCATAAACGACGGACAGTCGCACCCGGTGGATTCGTCAGACATTGCGTTCCAGCTTGCGGCTATCGGCGCGTTCCGCGAGGCGTATGCCAAAGCGAAGCCGGTCATCCTCGAACCGGTTATGAAGGTGTCCGTCGAGGGACCGACGGAGTTTCAGGGCAATATTTTTGCCGTCATCAACCAGCGGCGCGGAATCATCTCGGCGTCCGCCGAGGAAGGCAGCTTTTCGCGCGTCGACGCGGAAGTACCGTTGAGCGAAATGTTCGGCTTTTCGACGGTGCTCCGCTCCCTCACGCAAGGCAAGGCGGAATTCTCTATGGAGTTCCTCAAGTACGCGAAGGTGACGAACAGCATTTCCGAGGAACTGATTGCGGCGTATCAGGAAAAACGCCGCGCGGAACAGAGATAATGGAGGGGAAAATGGCTCACCGTGAATTGTTCGACCGGAGCCCTATCCGGCTGTTTGACCAGATAAGCGGCGGCGGCTTGCACGCCGGGGAACTGGGACTGATTGCTTCCCGCAAAGGGCTGGGCAAGACTTCCGTACTGGTGCAGTTCGGCATAGACGCGCTGCTCAAAAACGACGGCGTTGTGCACGTTTCGTTTGACCAACGCTCGGAAAACGTCATGACGTGGTACGCAGACGTGTTCTCCGAAATCGCAAAGAAAAAGAACGCCGCCTTTCCGGAGAATATGCTTGCCGAGCTGGTGCGGAAGCGCGTCATCCTGAATTTCAGTCAGGATGACGCGGCGCTCTCGCGGGTCGCAGCGACTATCGCCGCGCTCATTGGGAGCGGTGTCGGCACCCGCACGGTGCTTATCGACGACCTCGATTTTGCGAAGGTGTCGGCGGACGAACTGCAAAAGCTCTCTGACTTTGCAAAGCAGCGCACTATTTCAGTCTGGATAAGCACTGCCACGGATGACACGGCGCTTTCCCGGATTCTTGCCACCGATTTGTTGCCGTTTATCGACATTGTGGCGTTGCTCGAATCTAAGCCGGATGCGCTTGTGTTTGAACTGCTCAAGGTGCACGGCGATGCCAAACCGTCCGCGACGCTCAAGCTGGATTCCAAAACACTGCTCATAATCGAATACAAATAGGCTTGAACGGGGACACGTCGATAGCGTTCGGCGCTAGCCGAATGTCCGACTTTCTTGAAAAAACTCAGTATAGGGAGTGGACTTACGTAAAGGCGGGTGAAAAGCATAGAGGTTGGTGCCCGCATAGACAGGGTGTTTTCGTTCACTCATACAAAAGGCAGCGTTCGGCATACAGGACTTTGCCTCCTGCTTTTCGCCGAACGCGGCATGAGCAGCAAAGCCGCATATGAAAAAGGGCAATTCATGAATGATTCCGACCGAAAGCTCTCCTGGTGCACACGGAGCGTCAAAAACCTGCTCGAAACGAAGGTGCTGACCGTCACGGAAAAATGCTGCGTCTCGCCGGAAGGCGGCGAGGGTGCTTACATCGTGCTGAACGCGCCCGATATTGTGATTGCGGTGCCGGTGCTGCTCCTGCCCGATCCGCATTTCGTGCTGGTAAGGCAGTGGCGGCACGGCTCTAAATCCGTGAGTGCCGAGTTTCCCGGCGGTGTCCTCGACGCGGGTGAAGCACCGGAGAACGGAGCGCGGCGGGAACTGCGGGAAGAGACTGGCTATGCGGCGGGGAAGCTTGCCGCGCTGGGGAGTTTCAGCCCCAACCCCGCACTGATGAACAACCGCATACACGTTTTCCTTGCCGAAGAACTCGCCGATACCGGTGCCCGCTGCCCGGACAGCGACGAATTTCTCTCCGTCGCCGTAGAGCCGGTCAGCGCGGTGTGCACCCGACTCGGCTCCCCCGAATATTCCCACGCACTCATGATAGCCGCGGCATTCCTCTACCTGCGAGCGGCAAAGCCATACGCAGACTTCCCGCAAATTTTTGGGTTTTGATCGTAAGGTTTTGCTCAAAAACTTACGATTATGACTTAAAGTCGTCTTAGGTAGTGTGGACTGGAAGGTAGAGGAATAAACACCTGACATGAATAGCGGCGATGAAGGAAGCGGTGAGCTTTGCGTAGCGCGTAGCGATTCCGCGCCGGCGCTTGAGGGCACGGAAGACGTTTTCAATGACGTGCCGTGCCCGATACAGTTCATGGTTATACGCTCGTTGCTCTTTTCGGCTTTTAACCGGAGGGATGACTGCTGTTATATCCGCTTCCTTAAGCATATCGAGCAGCTCGTTCGTGTCATACGCCTTGTCCGCAAGGAACGCTTCCGCCTCCAAATCCTCCATAAGGAGAGGCGCTTGGCTACAGTCCGCGACAGTACCGCTTGTCACAATGCCGCCTGCCGGCGTCCCGTACCCGTCGACTACCAAGTGCAATTTGCTGTTCAGCCCCCTTTTGTGCGGCTAATATCCTGAGTGCCGCCTTGTGCCCCGCACGCGTCCGCGTGTGCCTTGATATACGTCGAATCTATCATACGGATATCCCCGACAGGCTCGCCTATTGCGGTATCCGCTAGCGTTCTCCATATTCCCTTATCCCGCCAGCGGCAAAACCGCTTGTGTATGCTGTTCCAGTTCCCGAATTCTGGCGGTATATCCCTCCACGGAGCGCCTGTGCGCGTCTGCCACGCTACCGCGTTGATAAACAAACGGTTGTCTTTCGCTACTCCCCCGCGTTTTCCTGCCTGTCCGGGCAGCAGGTCTTTTATCCGTTCCCACGCCTCGTCGCTTATATCGTGCCGGTGAATGCCTTCATTTTCTTTCATGCTTCCCATTTTACCTCTTTCCCTTTATCCAGTCCACACTACCTAGTCCAGCAGTTCCGGCCGGCACCGGGGAAAATGATTTTTTTCGTTGGTTTGTTTGTACTCAATGTTTCCTGTTGTAGAATCGGCTTTTACAATATACTCGTTGGTGATATTACCAATTTTTCCGGCGACATTAATGCCGGGACTGTCCACAATTGTAATATTTCGTATACTCTCTAAAAACGGATACGTTATATTAATACGTATAACTATGTTTTGCCATTTATCCTTTTTTCATTAATATAGCGCCGTATACGTTCTTTAAAATCATCCGGTGAAAGATTATAAATATTATCATCTTTTACACCATAAATTAAATCCTTGACCTCACTTTCCCTGATCTGTCCCTTTGACTTAATAAGGATTTCATTGTTGATTGCAGTTACCAGAATTGATCGGTAATCGTCTTTTATAGCGGCATGTTCTTTCAGAAATTGCTGAACCTGTTCTTGCCCTGATTTAGATAATTTTCTACCATCTGCGTATTCCGCTTCCAGAATAATCGCTGTGCCATAATTGATTTCTATCAAAGCACTGGTACACTGTTTCACATCCATAGGTAAGATTTCTGCGCCAAGAAAGGCGTTGATAAAGGTTGATTTGCCGTTTTTTGCTTCGCCCGCAACCAAAAGAAAAAAATTTGCCTTCTCTTATATTGGCTGCCCTTTGTTTAAGAGTTTCGATTTTAGTATTATCCCCGTACTGCTTTTTAAACGGACGATAATCGTCAAATATTCGTAAAACCTCGACCTTGCGTTCTTTGTAAGCATCTATCATAATGATACTCTTTCTTGGTCAAATTGACCGTTTCTATCTTTGCCCCCTATGTTTAATCCGGTTGCATAGATAATCATACCACTCAAACCGTTTCTTAAAGGTTATTAAATCAGTCGGTTGAATTATTGTCAATAAAAGGACCCTTCTTATATATTCACTCATACACCTCCTTCTCCGTCTCATTCTCGATCATCTGCACCAACTCTGTCGGCTACAACTCCTTTATCATATGCCCTGCCTTAAAACCTAACGCAAGATTCCCGTATTTGGGTAGTAGTGAACTTAATATATACGCCATCTGTCTCCCAACGTTTTTTTACCGTATTGCGCCCAAAATCAGGTTTTGCCTATATACGGCACATAAGCTTTACAGTTTTACCCCTATGCTACCGAATTTGCGCGAAGCAAACTCGGTCGTTCGACTGTACGCCGAATGTGCGTTACGGCACATGAATGAGTTCCCGTGCCGTTCGACGGTCCCACAATGCCGTGCGCTTCCATTTCTTCCACGAGGCGGGCGGCGCGGTTGTAGCCGATTTTGAGCTACCGCTGAATGTACGAGACGGACGCTTTTCCTCGCTATAGGCGCTGAATAACGCGTCAAGCACGCCGCAGATTTCTCTGCCCGCACGCGGTTTGATTTAGCGCGAGGGCAGTGCGTAGACTTGATCCCTGTGCATAAACCTGCTATGATTTTCCGGTATTCTTATGCCGACATGGTGGAATGGCAGACACGATAGACTCAAAATCTATTGCGCGCGAGCGTGTGAGAGTTCAAGTCTCTCTGTCGGCAGGAATTTTTATACGAAGCTGCTCCCGATAAGAGCGTTTTGTGCAATGCGATAAAAATGCCCCGCGGCAAGCTACACTGTGGGGCATTTTTATGTAAGATATATGTTTGAAAAACACCTGCGCACACGGCGTTTGTGTGCGGTTTTATACTGGCGCATTTCAAATGCGCTTTTCTCTGCCAGTGCTCTTTTAGCGCCTATACTGTTTTACTACACAGAGCCGTTCCCAAGACTGAAAAACAATGCACTCGGGCAAGGGGGATTTGAACCCCCGACCTCTTGGTCCCGAACCAAGCGCGCTACCCCTGCGCTATTGCCCGCTATCAGGAAAAACGATATCGCCCTTTCCGCAGTTGGGCAATTACGGGAGCGGCGGGGCTCGAACCCGTGATCTCCGGCGTGACAGGCCAGCGCGATAACCAGCTTCGCTACGCCCCCGTTACTACATATGGATTTAGCGTTTTATATGTTCACCATAAGGCGCTAAAATAAGGTAGATATTGTTACTATAGTTTATTCCGTTTTATTTGTCAAGCGTGTGTTCGGGTACCATTTCGGGTACCACTGCCCGCGTCTTTTCAGCGTAGAGTGTTTGTATGGCAAAAGCCGCAAACGGCGTGTAAATCAAGCATAAAGTAATTAGCCAAAGATTAGCCTGCGTACACGGCGGTGAAAAAAGGCGTTTTTTGCAGTCTGCGGGGAAGTCGCCGGGGCATAAAAAAACCGCCGCGCTGTGTTGCCGCGGCGGGTGTAAGCATGTCGTAAAAAGCCATTAGCGCATGGAAAATGTAGTGTAGCGTAGTCAAAACCCTAGTGATTTGACTACATGACTACACCGCAGACGTACTGCCTGTCGTGTCTCCGGCAGGTCGGCAGCGTCCGGGCTTACCAACCAAAAGGTAAGTAAGGTAAGTTTTTCCCTAGAGGTTTCTTTACTTACTTACCGACCGACTTACCGGCATTGTGCCTTCCATACGCGCATAGAGGGCATTTGCAGCGTCCGTTTGCGCTGGGTGGTGGTTTATATCGACCGAGCGTTTGTAAACGCCGCTTATGGCATCCTGCGCCCTGTTTTAGGCGGCAAAACGGCTATTCTGTGCCGTACACCACCTGCGCCGAGCCGTAGTCAGTCGCAAGGAAATACCCCGCCGGTGCTGCTACCTTCACCGTGACCAAGCCGTGCTTTGTTATGCCGCTCACCGCAAGCACGTAGTATTTGGTGTTTGGGTAGCCTTCTACGTGGTAGTAGGGGCTTCCGTAGTCGTCGTAGTAGAGGGCGTCCGACAGCGCACCTTTCTGAATGCCGGTGCCGCCGGTATCTATGAGCGTAATGTCCTCCGCCGTCAAGCCGTCAAGCGAAATGGGCATAAGCGCTTTAGAGTAAGGCGTTAATATAGAGAACTGTAGCTTCAGAGCCTTCGTCGCTATCCACCCCGCTATTCCGCCCGCTTCAACACCCGTGAGCCGTACCGCTACCTTCAGCGCGTTCACATGCACTATCGCCTTCCCCGCCGGGAGGCTGCTGTATTCGACGGGTAGCCACTTATACCCTGCCGGTGCTGCTACCTCCACCCCCACCGCGCCCGAACCGCCAATGCCGCTTACCGCAAGCGCATAGTATTGGGCAGCGTCGTCGAGAACCGACAGCTCGCCTTTCTGAATGCCGGTGCCGCCGGTATCTATGAGCGTAATGTCCGCCGCCGTCAAGCCTGCAACGGGTTTGTCGAACGAGAGCACTAGCCTCGTCGTGGGCGTCCACCCGCTCGCACGCACGCTGAAAGATACCCATACCGCCGTGTCATCGGGATTGTCTTTTACTATCGTGTCCCCCGCCCCGCCGCTTACCGCCTCCCGTGCTTTTTGCAGCAGGTCGCAACCGCCGATAGCAAGAGCAAACGCCAGCGCGAAACCCGCCGCCCATTTTACAGTCTTTCTCACCTGAACCTCCGTACCATAGAAATCTTGTGTGGGGCGTTTTGATTACTGTGCAGGATGCGCTGCTTCAATATATGGCAGCCATCCTTGATTGAAAATCCAGTCGTTTTTTTCTAGATTAGACATAAAGTCACGCCACTCGCCTTCGTTTTTTATGGCGAACTCGACAGTTCTGCTTGGGCTGTAGAAATAAACAGTTACTTTGTTTTCATTTCTAACTACGGCTTGAACTTTTGTCGTCTTAATCATTCCATTTGACCCGACTTTTACCATAGTTGTAGCGCAGCCAGCACACAAGAATAGCGCTAAAAGCGCGTTCAATGCTTTTTTCACGATTACTCCGTGTGAGCCGAAACCCGCCGCCCAATTTACAGTCTTTCTCATCTGAAACCTCCGATAAAAATTTGCATGAGGGCGCTTGCGTCCGCAAGGTTAATGCCCTCTAAACGGTTACTATAGTTTATTGCGTTTTACTCGTCAATGGTATAGTTCGTTGCGCTTTGCTTGCCAGCGGGTTCGGTGTCGTTCTTGCCCGCCCGTGCGCTGCGGACATTCGCCGCCCTGCCTGCCTGTCCTCCACGCGGGCTGTGTTCATAAGCACCCACGCGGGCTGTCTGCATATGCTGCCACGCGTGCTGTTATCCAGCCGTGCTGTACGGGTGTACGGTATACGCCAGCCGTACCGTTTTTTGCCGTGTACAGTCGTTTTTTGGAGTTTTGGAGTTTTTAGACCCTGATTTGTATTATTTTTCCTATATCGCGTATAGAGAAAATAAGTCATTTTAGCCTTTGAAAACTCCAAAACTCCAAAAGTAACTCCGTTTAAGCGGCGGGATTTTCCGTTTTGCCCAGCTTTAAGCCTTCAAAAACCGGCAAGTGTCCATATTCGCTTTTGGCATATCCGCCGTCTTGCAAGGCTTTGAAAAACGCCTGTTTGCCTGTCGGCTTCATAACTCCGCCGTCCCTGCTCCATTGCACAAATGCGGCGTAAAGCTCTTTACCGGACACACGCTCGCCGTCCGCTTTCGCGCAGCACTCATTCACAAACTCAAGCGCGATATTCTGGCTTTCTGTGTACGCCTTGCTCTCGCGGTCAACGGCACGGCACGGCGGGAAGCGCGGCAGGTTCGCCTCGTCCGCCTGATACCACGCTTTCGCCTCTTGAATAAGCCGGTGCAAAACCTGCGGGGCTTCGGCGGCAAGCCGCGCTTCAAGTCCGTAGTCCGGCGTTTCAACATGAGCGTTGAACGGGCCGCAGCGCACGCGGCGGTCAACCGCCTTGCCTGTTTCGTTCAGCCGTAACTGGGTATTGCTTGAATAAATCAGCTTTGCCACCGGTCGGTACATAAAAGCGTTTTGGTGCTTCGCCTCTATTTTTACCTCGTCCCCGCCGGTTAATGCTTTTATGAACGGCAGGTCAAGGCTTCCGCTGCCTATGTCCTCTCCGATTGCAAGCCGCTTGCCTACAAGACACTCGCCATCAAAACGGCTATCACGGCTTTTGAGTATCAGCGTGTCCGGCACCGCGCCCGCGTAGTCGCCCATAGCCTTTTGTATAAGCCGCACGAGCGTACCCTTTCCGTTCCCGCCGTTTCCGTAAAAGTTCCAAAAGCACTGCTCTTTTGTTTCGCCGGTCAAGCAATATCCGAATAACCGCAATAAGTACAAGGTCAATTCCGCGTCTCCGCAGGCGCACCATACAAGAAACTTGTCGGTCTCCGGCGTTGCGCCCGCTTCCGGTTTGCAGTTCGTGGACTGCGTAAACCTGTCGGCGGGCGTTGCGGGGCGGCTCTTTCCGGTGCGCAAGTCAACGGCAATCCCTGCGCAGTTCAGCATATAGGGCAGTTTGTCGAAATCGGCATGTTTCGCGTTGAGTGTATCGCCCAGCAGGGTTTGAACGGCATTTATGCCTCTCGCCGTGCATAGGTTTCTAACGGTACTCCAGTCGTTCCCGCCGTTCTTGAGCGCGGGCAAAAACCCGTCACGCGCAAAGTCTTTTATGAGCAGACGCACTGTTTCAGTCCCGCGCTCAAACTTGCCTTGCGTTTCATTGTAAACGTGCCAGTCGCCGTCGATGCGCACTACATACGGGTCAAGCGCCGCACTTACAGTATCCGCGGCGTGGGCTTCCGTTCGGGGCGGCGCGTCTATCCGGCTTATTGCGCCCTTCGCTTGCGCAAAAAGCGCGGCGTGTTCCCCGCCGTCCTGCACCGCCTCGCGTGATATTCCCAGCGTGTACGCGGCGTTTCCGCTGTAGGGTGGTGTCCATTCCCCGCTTGCTTTGCGCTGAGCGTGATGCGCTTGTGCCCGCGAATATATGCCGTCCCGCTCGCCTTGCGGCAGTTCCGGCTCGCACCGGATAGCGTTATATGCGGCTTGCGCTTCCGGCGTGTCGTCATGTTTCGCAAGCAGGCGGCACGCGGCTTCGTACAGTCCGGCATTTCGCCCGCCCTCATAGAGCACGGACGGCGGCTTATACCGCGCCGTGCGCGTATCGTCTTGCGGGGCGGCAGGCATGATGCTATCCGCGGCTTTGGCAAGGATTGCGTCAACGCACAAAGGCTCGCCCTTGCCTTCTATGCGCTGTTTGCTTGCCTCTCGGTTTCCGTAGAAAAAACGCGCCCCGTCCTTCGCGCCTTTATCGCAGTATGGGTGAGCGCGTACAAAGGCGTCTTTTAGCCGCGTGTACTCGTCAAGGCTCGTTACCGGGCGGTCAAGATAAAAAACGGCGTGGTAGCGGTCGCAGGGCGGCTCGCTGCCTTTGGGCTTGTCGTGCGATTTTGAAGTAACAAGCTCATAGCGGACACCGGCGAATTCGGCTTGAAACTCGGCAATCGGCTTGCCGCCGTCAACGTCTACCGGCATCACGTTGCTTTGGATAAAGTTTGCGTTCCCGCGTTTGCCGTCCTTGTACTCCGCAAAGACACAATCATACTCAGCGCCTTCAAAATATGAGTCTACGCGTGTTGCATACTCGGTATTGCGCTCGTCGCCTACGCAGTTGGCGCGGTAAATCGTAGGCTTGTCTGTTTCCGCGTTTTGCAGTATGCTTTGGGCATCAATCGCGTTGCCCCGCGCCTGCCAGCCGGGGTATTTTTTTGCAACGCTCATATGCGCCCCCGATACGCGCTATACAAGTCGTCTCGGTCGTTTAGCAATGCCCCGGCTTTTTCCGCCATGCGCTGCATGGCTTCAAGACCTCTTTCGCGTTCGCGCAAAAGCAACTCCGCCCCTGTTGCTCGCCTCTCCTGCTCAAGCGCCCGCGTTTCGGCTTTTAACCGCAATTCGCGCTCAAGAGCCGCCGTCTGCTTGTAAAGCGTGGCAAGGCGCAATTCGGCGGTCAATTCGGTTTCAGTACCTTGTAAGGAGCTTACAAGGTCGTGCTGGTTATTGTTGCCATGCTTTATGCGCTCAAGAATCGCCGTTACCTGCGCACCCGTGAAAAAACGTTCCGCGCCGTTTTTTACGCGCCCAAAGAGAGCGTTTGCGTGATTGTGAACAGTCTTGACGCTGCACCCTATGGCGGCGGCTATTGTCTTTGCTGTCATCATAACGCGCCCCCTTGCGATATAGCGCGTTTTTTGAGCGTCTGTTTGGCGGGGTGGTCATCTATATCGACCTTTGCCTTGCGCGCGCGCGAGGGAGGCACAGTGACGGGTTTTGACTGCTCAAAATCGATTCTATGGTTGCCTTGCAACGCCCCGCGGTACTTGTGAATAGCGCAGTTTACGCAAGTGCACTGATGCACCGGCTCGCCGTTCATGCACCAGCCACAATAACGGCGGATTGCCGCTGTCCTGTCCGCGCCTCTATGAGGCTTTGCCAATCCGAAAAGCTCGCATCTGTCGTCTGCGCATTTACTGCCGTAGCAGTCGGCGCAGCGCCCTTTGATTGCGGCTTTCGCCGTCAACGTTACGTGTAGGGAGTTCACTTTGCGCCTCCCTGCACCGTGCGGGCGCACTGCTCGGAGACGCGGCGTACCTCCCCCGCGTGCAGGGTAAGCGTTATGCCTACCTCGCCATAATCGGGCGCGGCTTCTAAAAGTCGGGCGATTGCTTCACTGGCAGCGGCGTTTGCCGCTTTGCGCTGGGTATCATTCATGTTTGACCACCTTCAAACGTCGTGTTTGACTTTTGAATAAGGTCGTCTATGAACGCTTTGCCGATTAAAGGGTACTTTCCCACACGGACGGCGGGGATTTTCCCGTGCTTTATCCACTGGCACACACACGCCTTTGAAACATGCATGAGCTCAGCGACTTCGCGGAGTTGAAAAAACTGCCGCTCTGTTTCGGGGCGGTTATTTTTCATGCCTGCCTCCCGAAAAACTTTTTATGCTTTTTGGCATAAAAAACAAAAAAAACAGTTGACACACAATAAAAAGTGTTGTATGTTATACATAACAAGGTTCGAGAGTTCCCCGTGTAGGGGGAGAGAAGCCGACAAAAAGGCGATTTTTGGCGGCAATGCCGAGAAAGAGACATAAAAACTCCTTTGCGCATGTGGTGCGCTCGTACTCTGTCCGCAGCCGTAATACCCGTGTCGTCTAAAACAAGGGGTATGCGGCTGTATTTTTTTTACATGAATTGAGTATACGCAATAAAGAAACTCTTGTCAAGACGATTAAAAAAACGCTATCTATTCAGCGCAACAAAAGTTTCGGGGTGCTCGCGGTATCGCTTGCGCCTGCGGCGGCGTGGTTATTTCGCTGTTATGCTTTGCAAAAGCGCGGGGTTTTTGGCTACATAGTCTAACACGTCCGCCATAACGCCCGTGTAGCCCTTGCCTAAAGCCTTATACAGTTCCAAACATTCCGGCATGATGCGGATTGTTACCGCCGGTTTGATTTGCCTGTTTCGCTGCCTTAATTCCCTTGCCTTTGCCGCAAATTCCTTAAGCGCTGCCGGTGTCGATGCCGGGCAGTCGGCGGTGTATGTTATCGGCTGTCTTGCCGCTGCCCTAATTCGTTTTAGCTGCTCTTTAGTCGGCTTTTGCCCACTGCTTATTGTTAGCGTTGTCATGCCCATAGTAGCTCCTTTTTTCCGCTCTGTTTGCGGTTCGTGCCGATATGATGCGCGTATTCTCCCCGCGCTCCGTGTAGACTACAAATAAAACTTTCCCCGCCATGCCTAGCGTTTGCCATCGTGCCTCGCCGGTGGTGTTGCCCTCGCTGTCGTCTGCCCTCTCTATTCTCATAGGGTCGCTAAACACTAGCGCCGCATCTTCAAAAAGCACTTTATGCTCTCTAAAGTTCAAGGCTTCTTTTTCCGTGTCAAATTCTATTTGCCTTGTCATGCTTAACTGTAACACTTTTTATTGTGTTTGTCTATACCGGTGCAACGCATATAAAATATCATGCTATAAGCCGGAACTTTGCGCGGACTGCTTCATAATCCATAGCCTGCGCCGCATGCGTGTAGTGGTCTGTCATGGCAATATCGCTGTGCCCTGCCAGCGTCTGCACGGTTAAATCGTCCACGCCTGCAAGCCGCGCAAGCGATATAAACGAGTGCCGCAGGCTATGCGGCGTTATGTTGCGCCGTTTCTGCGCCTCTACCGATAATCCGGTATCCGCAAGCGCCGCCCATAACCCTTTTACGAAAAAGTTTTTAGACACCGGCTCGCCGTCATTAAACA
>NZ_BBPW01000022.1:0-11039 GCF_001028545.1 Treponema endosymbiont of Eucomonympha sp.
CCGTTCGGCGGCGCTGCCGCCAGACAGTACGCGGCTGTCCGCGCATATCTGGAGAAAAACGGGGAGAGCATCGGGCCGAATGACCTCGTCATTGCCGCGACCGTATTGGCAAACGGCGGGGTTTTAATAACGCACAATACCAAGGAATTCAGCCGCGTGCCGCGTCTGGATATTGAGGATTGGACGATATAGCCTTCGCCCACAGGCAAAAAGCATAGAGGCAAAGCCTTTATGCCAAGCGAGTTTGCGAAGCAAACTCGGTAAGCACGCCGCAGGCGTGCGGCGAACTCGAACGTTCCGCTTCGCGGAACGCGTCCTCCCGCGCCATTTCGAGCAGCTCCGTATCCCGCGCAAGGTCGGCGATGCCGAGCGTCAGGTAGCCCGACTGCTGAATGCCGCTGATTTCGCCCGGCCCGCGCAGGCGCAGGTCTTCCTCCGCAATGCGGAACCCGTCGGCGGTTTCGCGGAGCGCCTTCATGCGCCGCGCGCCGGCTTCGCTCATCGTTGTGCCGTACACCAGAAAGCAGTACGACTGCGCGCTTCCCCGCCCGACGCGCCCCCGAATCTGGTGCAGCGCGGCAAGCCCGAAGCGGTCGGCGTGCTCGACGACCATGCACGTCGCGTTCGGGTTATCGACGCCCACCTCCACCACGCTCGTCGCGACCAGCACCCTGATTGTGCCCGCGCGGAAGTCGCGGAGGATTCGGTGCTGCGCGTCCTCGTCCACTTTGGAGTGAATGAGCGCCGCGGCAAACTGCGGATACTCCGTCTCAGACAGATACCGGTACATATCCTCCGCGTTCTTCAGCGCGGAAGTGCCGCCGTCCGCGTCCTCTATGCGCGGGTATACGAAGTATGCCTGATGACCCGCCTCAAGCTCGCGCCGCACAAAGTCGTACACCTTCTGCTCGTTGCCCATTCGGGCAAGATAGGTTTTGACCGGAAGCCTGCCCTGCGGCAGGGAGCGAATCACGGATATATCCAGATCGCCGAACGCGGTGAGCGCAAGGGTGCGCGGAATCGGCGTGGCGCTCATCATCAGGAGGTGCGGCGCGAACGGCTTCCGCCCCTTCTCGATTATGGCGTTCCGCTGAAGCACGCCGAAGCGGTGCTGCTCGTCTATGACGGCAAGCTGCAGGTCGCGGTATGCGACGCCCCGCGAAAAAAGCGCGTGTGTGCCGATAGCCACGTCGGTAGCGCCGCCGTCGAGCGCCCGCAGCAGACGCGCCCTTCCTTCGGGCGGAACGCTGCCCGTCAGGTACGCGACGCGAATCCCCAGAGGCGACAGCAGCTCCGCCGCGGTTTCCGCGTGCTGGCGGGCAAGGAGTTCCGTCGGCGCGAGAAACGCGCTCTGCCCGCCCCAGTCCGCCACGCGGACACAGGCAAAAAACGCCGCCAGCGTCTTCCCCGCCCCCACGTCGCCCTGCAGCAGCCGCGCCATAGTGTACACTGGCGGGGTTGCCGGCGCTTCATTATTGACACGCCGCACGGATTGTGCTATATTTTGTGAACCGTCATTAAGAGCGGAAAGATCTCCGGCGGACGCGGGTTTGCCCGCGTGCCTGATGGTAGGCTGGTCGACTACCAATGATGATTCAAGAGTCGGTATCAGGCGCAATGCCTGATATCGACTCTTCTTTTTGTCCGTCTGATTAAAGAACGTTATATAGTAAAGCTTGTCGCTTGCTTTCGCGCCAAACCCTATCAGCAACGTGCCGTAGTTCTCGTACCGCTTAAAGAAAATCAGCGCATTCCGCTTTTTGTGCAGCCGCACCTCGTCAGGGCGGGAGATAATCTCTGGTATCTTTGCGTATTCGGTGAGCGCGAGTTCGGGGTGATGATTCAGCGCGTGGTCGATAAAATAGCTCTTGCTCGAATAGATATGCGCGTCGACGATTTCGGTCTCAATAAGCGCGAGGTATTCCGGTGCGATATGCGCAATCGGCTTGAGTTCCTTCCCGAAGAGGGCAAATATCGCCTCGCCGTTCTTGCCTTTCGCCTGCGCGAGGTTTTCCGGCAAAAGCCATTCGTCGATTCGGCTCTGTACGGCAGCAGATTCGGGCGCTTCTCTCCGCTGTATTTCGGTCGACTCTGTCGCGCTTTTTTCCGGCTTGGTTTCCGGTTCATTCAGTTTATTTATTCTGTCGTTCTGCTCGAAAAGACTGTCGGCAAGCAGTTTGGTTTTCCGCTTATCCAGTCTAACGGTTTTGGCAGGCGGCGGCACAGGCGAGAGCGGCTTGGCTTCCGATTCGCCTGCTTTGGTAAGCGGCGGCGAAGGTTCTTTTGTCGTGCCTTGTTTCGCCCCCGCCTCTCCCGTTTCAGCCGCGGCTGCCCGGCTCCGGTAGCCGCGGTCTATGTCGGCGTTGATTTCGGCTATGACCGTCATCTGATCGCGCGTCAGACTGAACGGCAGCCGTTCGAGCAACTGCTTTTGACGCGGCGACAGCGTCCCGGCGAACGCTTCGGCGGCGCCGCTATCCGAACAGGCGAGATCAGCGGCGTCTGCAAAGCGGTTTTCCGGGGACGGGGCACCGTCGGCGAGCGACGGGAGCGCGCCTTTATGCTCCAGCGCGCGGCGCGCAACCCCGCGCTGGAAGCAGAACAACTCTTCGTAAATCAGCGAGGCGCGGGCATGCTCGGCTTCTTCGAGGGTCTTCGGGTTGTGGAGCGCGTGGAGCGCCTGCTGTTTGGGCATAAACCCGCGCTTGGCGAAGCATTCGGGCGGCACGTCGCTGTCTATGCCGCGCCCGTATCCCTGCAACGCCCGCCGCATGATCTTCCGCAACTGTACTTGCGTGAGCCCCGCGGCGAGCGGGTAGACGGGCAACACGGCGGAACCGGGGACATCTCCCGCCGCAAAGTCGGCGAGGCTTCCGTCTCGGCTCACGAGTTCCGCCTCGAACGAGGCGCTTTGGAGCGCGCCGTAGCGCTCTGAAAACGCGCCCGTTACGCTGATAATCGAGCCGACGGGCAGCGTCTTCTCCAAGAACGGGCGGTTGAACGCGGCAAGCTCCGCGTCGGTGCTGCCGTCCGTAATCATGATTTTGAGGGTGCGCGTCCTGCCGAAGCCGAACCAGCGGTGGGCAAAGACCTGCGCGACGGTGTGCACTTTGGGGTGCTGCGCGAACTGCGCGAGCGGAATGCGGCGGGTGCGGTCGTCAAAAGCGCGGGGATAGTGCGCGAACAGTTCGCCGACGGTGTACAGGGACAGAGACGCGAGCGCGGCGGAAAGGGCGGGTCCGACCCCGGCGATCGAAGATACCGGCGTCCTGATTTCTTCCAGTTTCACGCTGACCCTTCGCGCGGGCGGCTTAGAAAGGCAGTTGGCTCAGCAGCGCCGCTATGCCCCGCATGACCCAGCCGAGGCTGTAATTCAGCAGGATAAGGACTCCGAGCGCAATGCCGAGTCCGGCGCGGCGCGAAAGACTGCGGCGGGGGGACACCGCCCGGAGTATCGCCGACACGGGCGTCCATAAGAGCCTGTCGAGCGTCGCCCAGAGCTGAAACGTGCTGTTCGGCGCGACAAGGTCGGCGACGAGGCGGACGGCGAGCATGAGGATAAGGAAAGACAGTATTGACGAGACGACCGACCAGCACATTCTGAGCGCGAGCGCAAGGATTGTTCCGACGGAGAGCGCGCCGGTAGCGGCAATGCTGCCGCAGACCGACGAGAGCGCGCTCAGCGCGGCGAGCGCGACGAGCGGCGAAAAGTCGAGGTAGCCTACCCGAAGGAAGGGGATTCCGCGAAAAAGGTCGAGGTAGGGGTCGCAGGCTTGCGAAAGAACGCGGGCGAGGGGCGAATAGCTGACGCTTCCGCCAAACCACGTGAGCATGATTCGCACAAAGCAGAGGAGCGAGTAGACGGTGAGCGCGACTGAAAAGGCGTTGAATAGCATTCTCATATTTCTTGGAATGATAGCGGCAACGCGCAAAAGTATCAAGGCGTTCGGCTTTGCCGAACGCCCGCGTAAGCGGGTGTCGGTCTCAAGCGCTGGCGGGCGAGAGGCGGGCATAACAAAAGAGCAGGACGTGCGCCCTGCTCTTTTGTTCCCCGGCACGGGGTTCGCCTTCTTTTTAAGCGGCAAAGCGGCGTATGCTGACCCTGCCGCTTATTTCCGCGCGCTTATCTTACCGGCGTTTCCGTTTCCGCCGCAGCCGGAACCTCTATCAAAACGAACTTGCGCAGCGATTCGTTTTGCGCGTTTTTCGGAAGATACTCGTTGGTGTTATGAAACACAAAGTCTGGAGGCATATAGTTTTCGTCGGTGAGCGAATCATACTTTACTACCGATGACGTTCCGTAATACGAAGGCTTAAGCGTTATTTCCTTGCCGCTTACCGTCCCTGTTTTTGTTTCCGCTTTGAGCCCGGTCAGGATTTTTTCCGAATAGTTCCAGTAAAACTTGCCGTCTTCAAAGTATCCTTCAACAGATACCGAGCCGAGATACAGTTCGTCTTTTCCCGCGACGTCGACAGGCTCTTCGCTTGTTTTAGGTAGTGTGGACTGGAAGGTAGAGGAATAAACACCTGACATGAATGGCGGCGATGAAGGAAGCGGTGAGCTTTGCGTAGCGCGTAGCAATTCCCCGCCAGCGCTTGAGGGCACGGAAGACATTTTCAATGACGTGCCGTGCCCGATACAGCTCATGATTGTACGCTCTCTGCTCTTTCCGGCTTTTAACCGGAGGGATGACTGCTGTTATATCCGCTTCCTTAAGCATATCGAGCAGCTCGTTCGTGTCATACGCCTTGTCCGCAAGGAACGCTTCCGCTTCCAAATCCTCCATAAGGAGAGGCGCTTGGCTGCAGTCCGCGACAGTACCGCTTGTCACAATGCCGCTTGCCGGTATCCCGTACTCGTCAACCGCCAAATGTAATTTGCTGTTCAGCCCCCTTTTGTGCGGCTAATGTCCTGAGTGCCGCCGCGTGCCCCGCATGCGTCCGCGTGCGCCTTGATATACGTCGAATCTATCATAAAGATATCTCCGGCAGGCTCGCCTATTGCGGCGTCCGCCAGCATTTTCCATATTCCCTTGTCCCGCCAGCGGCAAAACCGCTTGTGTATGCTGTTCCAGTTCCCGAATTCCGGCGGTATATCCCTCCACGGAGCGCCCGTGCGCGTCTGCCACGCTACCGCGTTAATAAACAAGCGGTTATCTTTCGCCACTCCCCCGCGTTTTCCTGCCTGTCCGGGCAGCAGTTCTTTTATCCGTTCCCACGCCTCGTCGCTTATATCGTGCCGGTGAATGCCTTCATTTTCTTTCATGCTTCCCATTTTACCTCTTTTCCCTTATCCAGTCCACACTGCCTAGGCTTGCGCCAAAGAGAGCGAGGAGCAAAAAATGGCGAAAAATACATTCGGCACCGCGTTCCGGCTGACAACCTTCGGCGAAAGCCACGGGGCAGCCGTCGGCTACGGGAACGGCGTGGACTGCAGCTAAGCGCCTCTTCTTTGAGAAAAGCAGTGTTGAGTCGCAGTGCGCCGAAAAATCAGCTATTTTATGCCGCTGTGTTAAAACGGCACACTGTCATGTAGTGTACCGATATTCTTGAGCAAATAAGCGTGGATTTGTTCTGCCCTATCTTTTGGTAAAGCAATCTTCTGGTATTTCTAGTATAGTTGCATCTTGCTATTTGACGTTGAATTATCCCTCATTATGCTAAATAGCGAGCGCAGAGCAGCGTTTCCTCCTTGTTTTTTCATGGTTGGCACGAAATTTGCATTATATTAGATAATGTATATCCGGCACGAATCGAATATCCCTGTCAAACCGCCGGCAAGCAAGGAGTCTTATAGTGACCACAGCACGAACCGCTTTTGCGGGAAAAATTGATAGTATTTTGGCACTGTATATACGCGATATAAATAAAATACCTCTTTTATCGCGGGAAGAAGAAACGACGCTTGCCCAAGCCGCCGCAAAAGGCGACAAAAAGGCAAAAGATAAAATCGTGAAGGCAAATCTGCGGTTTGTGGTAAATGTCGCAAAAAAATATCAGAATCACAACGTTGACTTGGTTGACCTTATCAGCGAGGGGAATATCGGACTTCTGACCGCAATTGAACGCTTTGATATTACAAAAGGGTACCATTTTATTTCGTATGCGGTGTGGTGGATACGGCAGGCAATTTTGAAGGCGATTTGCGAAAAATCGCGGACTATCCGCTTGCCGTCGAACCGTGCAAATGAACTTGTCCGCATTGAACGCGCGCGCAAAATGATTTTAAGCAATAAATCCGAAGAAGAAGAGGTTGCAGAAGTTGCGCAGCTCCTCAATATGGACGCGGCGCGCGTCCGCGAAATCACCGCTATTGCGCGCGATATGGTGTCGCTTGACGCGTCAGTCTGCTCAAACAGCGGCGGAGAGGGTACGGCTATCGGGGAATTTATTGAAGATAAACGCTACGAAACGCCGGAGAACAGCGCGGTGTATTTGTCTATGACAGCGGATATCGACGGCGTGCTTTCGACGCTCAGCAAAAAAGAAGCGGGCGTGCTCCGGTGCCGATATGGGCTGAATGGTAAAAAAGCTATGTCTCTCAGAGAAATCGGCGACAAATTTCATTTGACGAAAGAGCGCATCCGGCAGATCGAAAAGGAAGCGATTTGCCGCTTGCGGCAGCCGCAGCATCTGTCCCGTCTCGAAGCCTATGTCGCATAAACCGCATTAGCCCTAAATGCTCTGCGGCTAGTTTCTAATCCTTCGCTTTCAGCACCGCGAGGAACGCCGACTGCGGCAGTTCCACATTCCCGACCATCTTCATGCGCTTCTTGCCTTCTTTCTGTTTTTCGAGCAGTTTCCGCTTCCTCGTAATGTCGCCGCCGTAGCATTTGGCGAGTACATCCTTCCGCAGGGGGTTCACCGTTTCGCGGGCGATAATCTGGCTTCCGATAGCTCCTTGTATCGCTATTTTGAACTGCTGCCGCGTGATTTCGCCTTTGAGCCGTTCGCACACTTGGCGGGCTTTTTCCTGCGCGTTTCCCTTGAACGTGAGCTGCGAAAGCGCGTCTACACTTTTGCCGTTGATAAGGATGTCGACTTTTGCCAAATCGGTGTCCCGGCTGCCGGTTACTTCATAGTCGAACGAGGCATAGCCGCGGCTGTAGCTTTTCAGCCGGTCGTAAAAATCGAACAGCACTTCGGCAAGCGGCATTTCGTATGTCAGCTCGACGCGCTTTTCGTCGAGGTACTGCATGTTCGTCTGCTCGCCGCGTTTTTCGGTGCAGAGCGCGATAATCGAGCCAAGATAGGCTGTCGGCGTGATGATTGACGCGCGGATATACGGCTCGCGGACGGAGACAATGCGGCTTTGGTCGGGGTAGTCGGCGGGATTGTCTACGGGCACCGTCTCGCCGCCAGTCAGCGTTACGTCATAGCGAACGGACGGCGCGGTAAAAATCACCGCTTGCCCGAAGTCGCGCTCGAGGCGCTCCTCCACGACCTCTAGGTGCAGCAGCCCTAGAAAGCCGCAGCGGAAGCCGTGCCCCAGCGCGACGGACGAGTCTTTTTCGTACACGAGGCTTGCGTCGTTGAGCGAAAGCTTCTCTATGCTGTCCTTGAGTTCTTCGTAGTCGTTCGAGTCTATGGGGTAAATCGACGAGAACACGACGGGCTTTACTTCCTTGAAACCGGGGAGCGGCGCGGACGCGGGGCTCCCGCTGAGCGTTACGGTGTCGCCGACGCGCACGTCCGATACGGTCTTGATTCCGGCGATTATGTATCCCACGTCGCCGGCGCTCAGGATTCCGGTATCGTCCAGCTTGACGCGGAACACGCCGGCGTTTTCCACCTTGTAGTCCGCGCCGTTGTGCATGAAGCGCACGCCGTCGCCGGTTTTGAATGTGCCGCCGAACACGCGCAGGTGCACCACGACGCCGCGGTAGGGGTCATAATGGCAGTCAAAGATGAGCGCGCGCGCTTCGGCTTCGGCGGTCGGCGCGGGGAAGCGCGCCACTATTGCCTCGAGCAGTTCGTCGATTCCCTGCCCGGTTTTCGCCGAAACCAGCACGGCGTCGCCAGGGTCAAGCCCCAAGTCATGCTCAAGCTGCCGCTTCACGGCGGGGACGTCGGCGCTCGGCAGGTCGATTTTGTTGACGACGGGCAGAATCGTCAGGTCGTGCTCCAGCGCGAGGTACATATTCGACAGCGTCTGCGACTCCACGCCCTGCGCCGCGTCGATAAGGAGAAGCGCGCCTTCCGACGAGGCGATAGCGCGGGATACTTCATAGGAGAAATCGACGTGTCCGGGCGTGTCGACAAAGTTAAGCTCATACGCCGTGCCGTCCCGCGCGGCATACGGAATGGTTACCGCCTGACTCTTTATCGTGATTCCGCGCTCGCGCTCAATATCCATATTGTCGAGGATTTGGTTCTGGAAGTCGCGGCGGTCGACTATGCAGGCTTTTTCGATAAAGCGGTCGGCGAGCGTGGACTTGCCGTGGTCGATATGCGCGATAATGCAGAAGTTGCGCTTGCGGGAAATGTCTGTCATTGCCCGCATTGTAGGGGAAACGCGGCGTATAGGCAAGCGGCGTTCGGCGGTAACCGAACGTTCGAGTTCCTTCAAGGAACTCGACATAAAGGCAGCGCAGCGCGGGTAACGCCCGAGTTCCTTGCGGGGAACTCGGCAGATAAAGAAGGCATGGAGCAGGCGCTCGTATTTTCCCCGCAGGTTTTGCGAGCAGCGCCCGCCGTCCGCATTCCTAGAAATAGACGCCCCGTTCTTAGAGACGGGGTTTCGGTTCCTAGAAACAGATAGCTTATTCCTAGAAACAAAAACTTCGTTTCTAGGAACGAAAGCATGGTTCCTAGAAACACGGGACTCGTCTCTAGGAACGGGTTGCCGGTTCTTAGGCGCGCGAGACTCGTCTCTAGAGTCGGGGCGTTGATTTCTGGAAACGGGGATACGGGGGCATAGGTTTCGCCGACTGCGCGGGAAGAGTCTGCGCGGGCGCGCCAAAAGCCTTTCCGCCCGCCGTATATCGCTTGCCGTCCGCTTCTCTGGCTGGACAAACCGCCTCCGCATATGCTATAAACACTGCGCGGTTTGTGGACCGCGTATCGTAAACCCCAAGGAGGCGCGTCGTGGACGACGGCGACAGTCATAGTTTTAGCTGTTGTGTGTGTACAGACACAGAAGCCCCCGCGCGGAACCGCAAGCAGCCCTGACAGCCTGTTCGGTGTCCGTAAAGCGGCGGAACGGCGAACTCTCTCGCCGCCCTATCCCAGACCGTGTATAAAAGGACACCCCGATGATAACATTCTGGCAGCAGGAAAACGACAAACTGCGGCGCTGCGAAAGCCCTGAGCGCGATTCCGAACGCCGCGCGTGGCTCGATGCGCGGCAGGTAAGCCGCGAAGATATCCGCGTATTAAAAGACGAATACGGCGTGCTTGAAGAGCACATTCTCGATATTCTCGACACGGACGAGCTTTCGCGCGTCGAAAAAGAAGACGGCTACACGCTGATTATCCTCCGCCTCCCGCTTTTTCAGCCGTCGGAAGACGTCAGCTACGTTACCGTCCCGCTGGGAATCATCCTGTCGGGCAACTGCCTCGTTACCATTTGCGGGACGGACTGCGAAGTGCTGCACGACCTGAGCGAGAACCGCGCAAAACGGCTCTCGCTCAGCGATTTTCCGGCATTCATCATCCACGTGCTCAGTCACGCGGACAACACGTTTCTGCGTTACCTCAAGGAGATAAACCGCCGCTCGACGCTGATACAGAACGAACTGCAGCGCTCCGTCCAGAATGACGAATTGATTAAACTGCTGAATCTGGAGAAATCCCTCGTTTTCTTCACCACGTCGCTCAAGAGCAACCAGCTTCTGCTGGAAAAATTGTACAAAACCCGTTTCCTGCATTTCGACGAAGACGACCGCGACTGGCTCGCGGACGTCGAAATCGACAACCGGCAGGCTATCGAAATGGCGGACACCTACAGCGACATTCTGTCCGGCATGATGGACGCTTTCGCGTCGGTGATTTCCAACAACCTGAATATCATCATGAAGAAGCTGACCATTATCTCGCTGATACTCATGGTTCCGACACTCATAGTGAGCTTCTTCGGCATGAATATCCCGCTGCCGCTGCCTAATTTCGGCTATGTGGGCATATCGGTGGTTTTGGCGCTGTGCATAGGCGCGTCGCTTGCGGCGCATTTCATGCTGAACCGCACCGACGAGCACCCGAAGAAACGCCGCGTCAAACGGGAAGGGCGCAAAAAAACACGGAAGCCGGAAACAAGCGCGCGCTAGTTTCGCCGAAAAGCGGACGTTGACAGCGTTTTTTGCCGTCTGTATGATATTCCTATGCCAAACAAGCGTTTATTTGGGATCCGCGGCGCGGTGTGCGCAGAAAACACGCCGGAAAGCGTCGTGCGCGCGGTAGACACCTTGTGCAGCCGACTTTTCACGCAGAACGCGCTTCAGGCTGACGATATCGTCTCCATTCATTTCACCGTTACCTCCGATATTACCGCGCTGAATCCTGCCACCGCGCTCCGGCAGTCGTCGGTCGCCGGAACCGCACGCCAGACCGCGCTTTTTTGCAGCGCAGAGCCGAGCATCGACGGGGCGCTTCCGCGCGTCATCCGCGTATTGCTCATCGCGTACCTGCCGGAAACCGCCCGACCGAGGCACGCCTATATCGGCGGGGCGGCGAGCCTGCGCCCCGATATTGCCGGACACGACGGGGCATGAGCAGCGCGTTGCCGGAGCTGTTCTGGTTCGTAAGCCGCGAATACGGCGGCATTGCGGAAGCGGGCGGCGTCAAAAGCGTGGTGCGCGCGCTCTGCGAAGAACTCGCCAAGCGCGGCTGCCGCGTAACGGCGCTCGTGCCGCTCTACGCGTTTGCCGACCGCTCCGCCGTGGAAAACTACCGCGCGCCCGCCGAAACCTATCCGGTGCAGGTGGGCGACAAAACATATCCCGTATCGTTCGCGTCGGGCGCCTTCCACGGAGTCGAAATCGTGTTTGTCGCGCACGAACTGTTCCGCTCGCGCCGCGCCGTATACACCTACACCGCCGAAG
>NZ_BBPW01000023.1:0-15225 GCF_001028545.1 Treponema endosymbiont of Eucomonympha sp.
CAAGCCGCTACTGCGGCGCAGCGTAAACTGTATGTTACGGCGAAGTTTTCGTGCCATTTGGCAATGATAATCAAAAAAAGCCATACTGCAATTATTACTTTCCAGTCCAATCTGGACCATATCCTACCACGTCAACAAAATCGCCGTTTTCATCAAATAGATAATCACCCAAAATCTCCCAAAAATAAAACGCATCTAATGAATGATTATTAAATTCGTTCCGAATATATCTATAACCATTTTCGTAATATCCAGACGTGTCAATATCTATTTCTATCTGACGTCCTTCAATAAATCTATACAGTTTTTCATCTATCATTTTATATGCTACTGATTTATTCAAATGTGTAAGTAATTCTATATCGCTTGCCTTTATAAGTCCTTGCAAACTTAGATCTTTTACCACAAAGATATACCCATCAGTCGGAATACCGTCTATTTCAATGACTGTTCCAGCTTTTAAGAGTCCAACATCTTTCCTTTCAATAAGTTTTCCGTCATTAAATACATTTTCATATACCGGTATATCTTTTTCTATCATAATATATCCGGGAAAAGTTTGTAATGGATTTATACTATTCGTCAGAATAGTATTGAACATAATATTTTTTCTGAGGGCTACTATATTCATGCCTATACCAATAATTGGTAAAATCAACATACCCGTCAGGTTTTACCGGACTTCTGTCCCAGACATGTGATATGCCTTTATAATAAAAATAAAGGGTATTTGAAAAATATTTGGTTTTATCAGAGCGTTCGGTTATTATTCTTGTATACAGCTCATCATCAATAGAATCAAGATAAATTGTTTTATTGTTTTCTCTGTCAATCAAATTATCTATTGTTTTATAATATGCCGCTATTTCTGTATTACTCATATTAAAATTCAACATTTTTTGAGGAGAACATGAGATAGTAACAAAAATTAATAAAATCCTAAAACTTTTATAGACATTCATATATAACCTACCACCACATTAATTATCTAATATTTTTTATTTTGTCAATAAGGGGCGCGAAAATTGCGCATAACGTGAAAAGTTTACGACATTTTTAATGGCGCAATAAAGAATTTGCTACGAAGTGCCGCTCCGTGCCTCGCTACTACTGATTAGTATGCCATACTTTTTATGGCACAATCGCCTTTACAATTTCGCCCCAGGGTCCTTTATCCCCTTTATTGTTTTCCCAGCGGGGACAAATGTATAAGATCTTGCCCCTGTCCGGCTCGTCAAATGAAAATATATAGGGCGTCGCCGTGGCAAAGGCTGAATTGCGCAAGTCCGCAATAGAAACGGGCGCGGCTTCCAGCAGAGACCAGCGCAATTCTACGCCGTGAACGTCCGCAGCGCCGCTTTGAGCGCGTCCCGCGCCTCGTTCTTTGCCAAAACGTCCGCTTTGCCGCGGTTAGGGTTTTCGGCTCTGTCGTAAGCCGTTTGATAGTCGGCGAGCAGGGTCTGAATGGGCGCAAGCGCCGCCTCCTGAATGTTAAAACCGGTCAAATGTGCCGCCACATAGGTTATCAAGGTCTTTGCCCACTCTAAAAACGCCCCGCCCGCGTGGGGAATAAAGTCTCCAGCCATAACTTGCGCTCCTTTTAGGGGGCGTTGATGCCCCCTTTTATGTTCTACAGGGTTTTCGTAGTGTTCTACGAAAGTCTCGTAGTATACTACCAAGCCTTCGTAGAACATAACTAAACCTTGGTAGAATATAACGGGACACTCGCGGTGTTCTGCGAAACCTTTATAGAGTAGTACCTTCCCGCCATATCGCCATACAATTCCGGCAACCGTTTCCTTAAGAGACTGCCGCAAGCCTTCGGCGTGCTATCCGAGTTTCACGTTCCCCGCACAGACAACGTCCGGGTTTGTCGCTCGCCTGTCGGTCAGCGCACAATTTGAGCCCTCGCAAAGCACCTTACTTGCCATTTGGACTAAAACACTTATCAATAAAGCTACAGATTTTATCTCGGCGGTTTTTTACCTCTGTTTGCCGCCATTCCGCTTTATCAATAATTTCACTATATAGGACAAGTTCCTTCTTATCTGCAAGCTCCTTATACTTTTCTCTTTTCTTTTCGTCAAACGAATGGTTCGAAAGACTTGAATTGTCTTGCGTAGAAAGCAGAGACAAATTGCCAATGTTATTCAACCATCGTTTCTGAAAAGTTTCAGTATTTTCTTTCGCTTCAGAATTTCTCGCCAGAATATGTTCTATAGTATACTTGCCATATAATTTTTTATCTAATAGTCTGGGTAAGCCGCTTTCTTTACGCAGATTGTTCTCGTACTGCCAGAGTATGTATTTTGTTGCCTCAGGATAGCTGTAATGGTACTGAATATGTTTATACTTCCTAATAAGGTCTACAAGATTTGACCACTCTTTTCCGTCGGGGCATTCGCCTTTTTTGATAAATTTTCTGAGTCCAATAAGCAGAGTATCAATAGCAAGACCATCATGATAGAATTTACGTGCCCAGTCCCACAAGAAATCTTTTTTCTTGTGTTGGACACTATCGAGTTTTACGAGCATTATGTGAATACACGCAAGTTCAATTAGTTTCAAGAGGCTATCGGGGTTTGAAGGCTTACCATTAATTAAAACCGCAAGAATAAGATAATCCCAATTTAAATCTGTTGACAGTAAAAATAAGTTGGCGACTAATGGATTAATAGAAGCCTGTTTGACAATATTCTGCGCAGCTTGGCAGAGTTCGAGGAATCCATTAAAAAAGCTATTCACGTCTTTAATGGTTTTAATACTGGTATCAGGTCTTTCTTCGGATTCGCCGTCCTCATCAGATTCGTCAACGCCGGTTGTGATTTTTTTGATAGCCGACAATGTGCCCTCGCAATTATATTTCAACCAGCAATAACGATCCATAAGGTGATCTTCGGTAAAATAACCATCAACCTCCTCAATACAACGATAAATGTCGGTTACAATTTTCTGTATGCCTTTTATATTTTCATTCGCCTCCTCGTCTGAGGAGTTGAAATAAACTTGATGCATCAAAAATGCTTTTATCAGTTCAAACTGCGAAGCTGGAATACCACGGCTGTTTTGATATTCAAAAACCTGCGTCGCTTCCAATCTATTTTTTATGGGGAATACTCCGACAACTGCATTTTCAAGCGCACCCCGGAGACTATTTAGTTTTATCTCGTCGTATTTGCTGAGTACCTTTTCAAAAAAGACAAACGCTTCTACCATTTGTTTTTGTGAATGCATTAGTGTTTTGCTATTTTTGTCAACAGAATCGCCATTTTTTATAGCTGAAAAAACTTTGTCATCGTCTTCAATAGCGTGCATTGTGTTAAATAAATATAGATCAAGTGCTGTACAATCCACGTTCTTTGCCTTGCTTGTTTTTGCAAAGGCGGCAAAAAATAAGACAGTTGTTAGAAGACGTTGCTGTCCGTCAACAACAAACAAGTGACCATCATTTGATGTTTCAAAAATAAATTGCCCCAAATGATATGTTTTACCCGATTTTTGATCATTCAAATCACCGACAAACTGTTTCCATTGTTTTATTCCCCAACTATACGCACGTTGGTAAGGTGGAATCCGTATACTCTTACAATTTTCAAAAATTTTACGTAATGTGTAAACATTCGTACTGTCAAACATTTTAGCCTCCATTGTTTCGGCGGCACGGACACCGCCGTACCGAATTTTTCAGTTTTTTCTTGCAGGTTCACAAACAACCAAAATATATCAGGGTTGAACGGACCGCAAAAATGTGGCTACAGAAAAACGCAGGGTGTTCGCCCTGCGTCCGCTTCGTTTATAACGCGGCAATCATCTCTATTTCGATTTTCGCTCCTTTCGGCAGGGCGGCAACCTGCACGCAGCTTCGCGCTGGCGGGTCTCCGGTTCCGGCGAAAAACGCGGCGTATGCCTCGTTGAACGCGCCGAAATCCGCCATATCGGTCAAAAACACCGTCGTTTTGGCAACGTTGCCCAGCGCGGCTCCTGCCGCTTCAAGCACCGCGCGGCAGTTTTCGAGCGAATACCGCGCCGCGCGCCGTATATCTGCGGTTTCAAGTGCGCCGGTCGCCGTGTTTATCGGCAACTGCCCGCTGGTAAACACCAGATTTCCCGCAATAATGCCCTGCGAATACGGACCGATAGCTCCGGGCGCTTTCATCGTAGCAATAGTTTTCATATATGCCTCCCTATGCAGATATATTCGAATGTTTTGCAGCGGAACATAACGAGCTTCTCGCCGAATGTTGGAAAAATCTATGCGGAACGTGAAAAACATTACAAAGTATATCAGGGCAGATATACGCCCTATGTGAGCGCGTGTTTGCCCTCCGGTTTTGCGCTGCCTGGATACCGCGAGTTTGCGAAGCAAACTCGAACGTTGCCCGTAAGGGAAAACGCGTAATCCCTTGCGGGGCGCTCATCCGCGCTTATTCTCTGCGGAAGGCAGCAGCTCGCCGTCTTTTTCGACGGTGAGCGTTCTGCCGTCGCCGTATTCAAACACGAGCGTCGGGTTCAGCACCACGCCGTCAAGGTGAATCAGCGCGTCCGCGTCCCCGTCGTAGTTTGAGCCGACGGCGAAATGGCAGGTCTTGAACGCCTTTTCGTCTTCAAGCATGTTGCCCCTGACCGCCGCTGCGGGATTAAGCCCGATTCCCAGCTCGCCGATATGCCGCGCGTTCTTCGCGTAGCGTGCCCCCTCGCCCGCGGGCAGCAACCCCGCCGCTTCCTTTGCGCGCGCCGCGCCCTCCGCTTCGGCGAGCGCGGAGGACAGGGCTTCCGCCGCCGCGCCGCCTTCGACCGCGCCGACAAAGCCGTCCGTCACGGAGACCGCAATCGGCGTATCGATGATTCGGGTGCCGTTCAGCAGGCTTATGGAGCCGTCGAACACGATAATGCCGCGGCACCCGGTGCCATTGCCGCTCCCGACGTTCGGGCTTATATATACTTCCCCTGCGGGAATGTTGCCGCCCGTTCCCGGCAGCGCGAACGAGCCGTCGTCGGCAAAGGCGCCGCGCCCCGCGACCGGTACGGATATGTCCGTCCCGCCCGGCGACGTAACGCGCACCGAGCGGACTCCGCGGAACAGGGCGCAGAGCACGGCGCAGCGTTCCTTTAGTTCCGCGTAGTCGATATTCACCGTCCGCGCGAATATGTCGGGCGTGATTCCCGGCGTCCATATCGCGCGGAGCGTATTCGTGCCGTGAAGCAGATAATCAAACAGGTGGGTATAGGTCTTCCCGTTCGGAGCCGCATAGGGGCGGGCGGTTCCGGCGGGGTCTTTGCCGAGTTTCTGCGCGGAAATCGAGAACAGCGCGTCGGGCGCGCTCCGGAGCGCTTCGAGCACCGCGCCGTCCGCGTTGTCCAGCAGCGTCTTTTCGCCCTGCAGTATAAGCGTCGGCACCGCGCCCGCGTCGGCGCTCGCATCATAGAGCGCCTCGGCTACCGCCTGCACCGGTCCCCGGTTGCTGACGATCAGCGCCCGCTCGCCGCGCTTCAGGGCGCACACGTCCCGCACGACGGTCTCCGCCGAACGGCGTATTTGTTGTTCAAGGGCAGTTTTCACAGGCGTATCGTAGCACGCCCTGCGCGGCGCGCGCAACGTTGCCCTTCCTTCGCGTGTCTGCTACTATGTCATTTCCGCTAGCGGACGAAGGGATTTATGGCACAGACGCACGCAGCAGCACCGCATACCGCGCCCGAACGCGCGGTAGCCTCCGCACCGAAGCCGCTCCGGGTCGGCATAGACGTCGGCTCCACGACGGTGAAAGTCGTCGTGCTCGCCGACGACGATTCGGTGCTGTACGGCGACTACGAGCGGCACCTCGCCGATATACGCAGCACAATCATCTCCGTAGCGAATAAGGCGCTGGACGCGGTTGAGGCGAAAGGCGAGGGCAGCCGCTTGCTTAGCGTGGTCGTTACCGGCTCGGGTGGGCTTTCGGTGTCTCAGTGGCTCGCTATCCCGTTCATTCAGGAAGTCGCCGCGTCGACCCTCGCAGTGCGTAAGCTCGCCCCCGGAACCGACGTCGCCATAGAGCTGGGCGGCGAGGACGCGAAAATCACCTACTTCACGGGTGGCGTGGAACAGCGTATGAACGGCACCTGCGCGGGCGGCACCGGCGCGTTCATAGACCAAATGGCGGCGCTGCTCGAAACCGACGCGGCGGGCTTGAACGAGCTTGCCCGTGGCGCCGGAACGCTCTACCCGATAGCCGCCCGCTGCGGCGTGTTCGCCAAAACCGACGTGCAGCCGCTTATCAACGAAGGCGCGCGCCGCGAAGACGTTGCCGCGAGCATCTTTCAGGCGGTGGTGAGCCAGACCATATCCGGCTTGGCGTGCGGCAAGCCGATACGCGGCACCGTCGCGTTCCTCGGAGGTCCGCTCTATTTCCTCGACCAGCTCCGCGAACATTTCATCAAGACGCTCAACCTGACCGGAGACGCCGTTGTCGCGCCGGAGAACTCGCAGCTGTTCGTCGCGCTCGGCGCCGCGTATTCGGCTTGCCCGACATATTCGGCGCGTCCCGTATGCCCAGTGGAAGGCGGGGAAAGCCAGCCTGAAAGCAGCGCGGCACACCCACCCCTTGCCCTCGCCGCCTTCCGCGAGAACTTACAGAAGCTGGTAAACGCCGAGATGACCGAGGTGCAGCGGCTGGAACCGCTGTTCAAAAACGAGGCGGAACTGGAGGCGTTCCGCAAACGGCACGGCGCGGAAACGGCGCTCGCAGGGGATTTGGCGGCGGCAGCGGGACCCCTGTTTCTGGGGCTTGACGCCGGAAGCACCACGACGAAGGCGGTGCTCGTTGACGCCGAGGGGCGCATTCTGTGGCAGTTCTACGCCGCGAACGCCGGAAACCCCGTCGACCTTGCGGTGCGGGTGCTCAAGGACTTGTACCGCGCGCTGCCGTCCGCGGCGTATATAGCCCGCGCCGTTTCGACCGGTTACGGCGAGGCGCTGTTCCAAGCCGCGCTCAGCGTAGACGCGGGCGAGGTGGAAACCATTGCGCATTACCGCGCGGCGGACTTCTTTGTGCCCGGCGTCGAGTTCCTGCTCGATATCGGCGGGCAGGACATGAAATGCCTCCGCGTGAAGGATGGCGCGATCGCGTCGATTCAGCTCAACGAGGCGTGCTCGGCGGGCTGCGGCAGCTTCCTCGAAAACTTCGCCCGCTCGCTCGGCATGGATATCCGCGGGTTCAGCGCGAAAGCCCTGCTCGCCGAACACCCGGTCGATTTGGGCAGCCGCTGCACCGTGTTCATGAACAGCCGCGTGAAGCAGGCGCAGAAAGAAGGCGCGACCGTCGCAGACATATCGGCGGGCTTGTCGTATTCGGTCATCAAAAACGCGCTGTTCAAGGTGATAAAGCTCCGCAATGCGGCGGAAATCGGCAGAAAGGTCGTGGTGCAGGGCGGCACGTTCAGCAACGACGCCGTGCTCCGCGCTTTCGAACGCATATCCGGCTTGGAAGTGTACCGCCCCGACGTCGCCGGATTGATGGGAGCCTACGGCGCCGCGCTCATCGCCCGCGACCAGTGGCAGGATTTGCGGCAGGCATTCGCCGAAAAGAATGGGGGTGAAGCACCGCTCCCCGAAATCCGCTCTCAGCTTGCGGGACCGGAAGCGCTCGAATCTTTTAGCGTGTCGCTCGACCTCCGCCGTTGCGGGAAATGCGCCAACAACTGCCTCCTGACCATAAACACCTTCACCGCGAACGGCTTGGTGCGCCGCTTCATCACGGGCAATCGCTGCGAGCGCGGCGCGGAGTCTGAGCGCAAAAAGGCGGGAGCGAGCATCGACGCGAGCAACGCCGGAAACGCCCCGCGCGAACGGGGCAGGGATATGCCCGCGCTGCCGAACCTGTTCGACTGGAAATACCGGCGCGTGTTCGATTATGCGCCGCTCGCGCCGGAACAGTCGCCCCTTGGCGAGGTCGGCATTCCGCGCGTACTCAACCTGTACGAAAACTACCCGCTGTGGTTCACGTTCTTCACCGAACTGGGTTTCCGGGTGCGCCTTTCGCCGCGCTCCACCCGCGCCGTGTACGAGGCGGGACTGGAGACGATTCCCTCCGAATCGGTGTGCTATCCGGGCAAAATCGCGCACGGGCATATCGAGTCCCTCCTTAAAGCGGGCGTAAAGTTCATATTCTATCCCTGCGTGCCCTACGAGCAGAAAGAGGACGTGGGCGCGGGCAACCACTACAACTGCCCGATAGTAACGAGCTATCCCGAAGCCCTCCGCAACAATATCGACGCGCTCCGGCACGGGGAGGGAATCGTCTTTCTTGACCCGTTCCTGCCGATTTACGACCGGACGCGCCTCGCCGAGCGGCTAAATGAGGAAGTCGGCGCGCGGTTCGGAATCCCGCAGGCGGACGTCAGCCGTGCGCTCGGCGCGGCGTGGCGGGAACAGGCAAAGTTCCGGCGCGAGGTACAGGAAAAAGGCGAGGAGGCGCTGGAGGAAATCATTCGCTACGGGGCGCGGGGCGTGGTGCTGGCGGGAAGACCCTACCACCTCGACGCGGAAATCAACCACGGAATCCCCGAACTGCTCGCGGGGCTGGGGCTCGCCGTGTTCACCGAGGATTCGGTGGCGCATTTGGGGCGGGTCGAGCGCCCGACGCGCATCATCGACCAGTGGACGTACCACAACCGCCTCTACCGCGCCGCCGCGTTCGCCGCCGATATGCCGAATCTTGAACTGGTGCAGATTACGAGCTTCGGCTGCGGGCTGGACGCCGTAACCGCCGACCAGGTGGACGAAATCCTCCAGTCCCGCGGCAAGCTATACACGCTGCTCAAAATCGACGAAGGCTCGAACCTCGGCGCGGTACGAATCCGAATCCGTAGCCTCCTTGCGGCGGTGCGGGAACGCGAACGGCGGCGCGGGCAGAAGCCGCCGCCCCGCTCGGCGGCGTTCATCAGGCGGGTGTTCACCAAGCGGATGAAGGCGACGCACACGATAATCGCGCCGCAAATGTCGCCGATACACTTCCGCCTCGTGCAGAAGGCGTTCGAGCATTCCGGACACCGCTTCGTCGTCCTGCCCGACACCGGCTCCGAGGCGGTGGAGGCGGGCTTGCAGTTCGTGAACAACGACGCCTGTTATCCGTCGATTCTGGTGGCGGGGCAGATGATTGCGGCGCTCAAATCCGGCAGGTACGACCTGTCGCGCGTGAGCCTGATGATTACGCAGACGGGGGGCGGCTGCCGCGCCACCAACTATATCGGTTTTATCCGCCGCGCCCTCGCCGACGCGGGATTCGGGCACATTCCGGTGATTTCGCTCTCCGCCTCGGGGCTTGAATCCAACCCCGGCTTCCGAATCACCTTCCCGCACCTGCACCGCTCCGCAATGGCGATAATGCTCGGCGACCTGTTCATGCGCGTACTGTATCGCACCCGCCCCTACGAAGCGGAAGCGGGCGCGGCGAACCGGCTCTACGAAGCGTGGAACGCCCGCGCCGAGTCGCAGCTACGGTCGCTCTCGGTGCGCGGCTACCACCGGCTGATACAGGGAATCGTCCGCGAGTTCGACGCGCTGCCGCTCCGCCCGGCGCGGAAGCCGCGAGTCGGCGTGGTGGGCGAAATCCTCGTGAAGTTCCACCCCGCCGCGAACAACGACATATTCGGCACGCTCGAGCGCGAGGGCGCGGAGTGCGTCGTGCCCGACCTGGCGGACTTCTTCTTTTACACGTTCTCCACCGGCATATTCCGGCACGAGCAGCTCGCGTTCCCCAGAAAGACGGCGCGGAACGCGCGGCTCTGCGTCTGGGTGCTGGAACTCTACCGCCGCCATATCCGAAAGACGCTCGCGCGGAGCCGCCGCTTCGATCCGCCCTCGTCCATATACCGCCTGATGAACGGCGTGGGCGACATTGTGCAACTCGGAAACATCATGGGGGAGGGCTGGTTCCTCACCGCCGAAATGGTCGAGCTGCTGGAGAGCGGCGTGCCGAACATTGCGTGCGTGCAGCCCTTCGCGTGCCTGCCGAACCACGTTACCGGCAAGGGGATGATTAAGGAGCTTCGCGCCCGCTTCCCCGAATCGAACATTGCGGCTATAGACTACGACCCCGGCTCAAGCGAGGTGAACCAGCTGAACCGGCTGAAGCTGCTGCTCTCGAACGCGAAGAACGGGCGGCACCCCGACGAGCGCCGCCTTGCCCGTGCGGAGCGCGGGTAAGGCGAAACACGGACACCAAGGTAAGCACTTGGTGCGCGTGCAGGGACTCCCTTGGTGGGCAGGTATGGATTCCCTACGTGGGCGGGTTTGAACTTCCTACGTGCCCGTGTCACAGAACCCGACGCGGGCGGGACGGACGGGCACGGCAGAGAGGTTGCCGTCTGAACGCGGGATTTTGTGCGGGGCATTCGGCGCGAAGCGCGAAACGGGACGAAAATGTGCTATATTTATAGCAAGTGAGGCATCATCGTGAAGGAACAGGCAGTGCGCAAGCATGATTTTCCCCAAATCCATTTCTACGACCAGGACTTTGTCGACATGTATAATCAAACGTGGGCGTGGCTTCAGAACTGCTGCGTTGACCGGGAAAGCGGCGAGCCTTCTGAGGACGGGTATTTCCTGTACCCGGAAAGCGACGGCCGCCGCGTTATAGACCAGTTTGACAGCATATTTTCGACCTTTTTCCTCGTATATTCCAACCGGAATTATTCGGCGAGCCAAAACCTCGATTATTTCTATTCAAAGCAGGAAAGCAGCGGCGCAATCCGCTGGAAGTATGACCTCAAGAGCGGACTTCCGATATGCAGCGCGGAAAATCCGGAGGGGGTGGGGCTGCCGCTGTTCGCGTGGGCGGAGTTCAATTTGTACCACAAAGGGGCGAGCAAACGCCGCGTCAAAGAGGTTATGCCGACGCTCACCGCCTACATGAACTGGATTGAAGCGGCATTCCGTCAGCCCAACGGCTTATACGCGACGCCGCTCGCCGCGACGAAAATGTTCAATTCCCCGCGAGGTTCGGTGCGGTATCCGGTCGATTTCAATACGGCTGTCGCAATCGACGCGCTGTTTCTGGCGGCAATCGGCGACGTCATGAACGACAAAGACGTGAACTTTCGGTATAAGCGGCTCTATTTTTCGCTTAAAACGCGAATTAATTCGCAAATGTGGTCGAACGAAACAAGCTTCTATCACGATTTGGACGCAGACGGCAACCGGCTACCGCACAAAACTATAGTCGGCTTCTGGCCGCTGCTCGCGGAAATCCCGTACGAGGAACGCGCCGAACAGCTTATTTCGCACCTGGACAATCCCGCGACATTCGGCACGGAACACCCGTTCCCGACTCTTTCCGCCAACAGCATCGAATTCAGCGAAAGCGGCAACGGGTTTTGCGGCAGCGTGTATCCCGTGTTTAATTTTATGGTCATAAAGGGTTTGGAACGCTACCAGCGCTGGGACGTCGCCCGCGAGTACGCCCTTCGGCACCTGTATTTTATACTCGACTCATTCTCTCCCGCGAGTGCGCAAGAACAAGAGCAGGAACAGGAGGAAAAAGGCGACCTGTGGGAAGCCTATAAGCCGGGCGGTGTGGGTCCGTCGGAAATGCCCGCTGACCCGCTCTATCCCCGGAAACAGGCGGCGCTTTCCGTCGGGCTTTCGGCTGTCACGGTGATGATTGAGAACGTCGTCGGACTGGTTGTCAGCCTGCCGCGCAAAACCGTTGAGTGGATGATTCCGAATATGGAGAGCATGGGAATTGAAAACCTCGCGCTCAAGCGCAATTTGATTACGATTCTTTCAAACAAAAGCGTCCGCGGCTGGGAAATCAAAGTGGAAAGCGAGAAGCTGTTTTATTTTACTGTCGACGTCATAGGCAAAAAGAAAAAGACGCTGCCGATTCCGGCCGGCAAGTGCTCAATGTTTCTCGAAAAGCTGTAAATAGGGAGCATATCAAATGAACAGCGGAAGCGCCCAAGCAACGGTTTCCTTGGTGTCGCTCTTTTTTATGGGCGGAGTGTTCATGTGGCCGCTGCTCGCGTTTTCGGTCGCGGCGGTCGCGCTGTCGCTTGAGCGCGCGGCATACCTGCTGTATCACAGCCTCCGCCTCGACGACTTGGCGAAGGCGACGCTGGCATACCTAAAGGCGGACGACGCGGCGGTCGCAGCGGCGTATTTGCAGCCGCTTGCCAAACGGCGAATCGGGGCGCGGATTTTACTCGTGCTCGTACGCCGCGCGAATTTGAGCGAGCGCCGGCTGGAAAAAGCGGTCGAAGCGGAAGCGCTGTCCTGCATAAGCCGGCTGGAAAACGGGTGCGGCTTTTTGACCGCAATCGGCTCCCTTGCGCCGCTCACCGGTTTTCTGGGCACCGTCTCCGGCATGATAGGCGCATTCAAGTCGATCTCGGAAGCGGCCGAAGTGAGCGCGCAAATCGTGGCGGACGGCATTTACGAAGCGCTTATCACGACGGAGTTCGGCTTAATCATCGCAATCGTCGCGCTCACGGCACACTCGCTCGTCACGCACGCTATCGACCGCTTTGCCGCCGAAACGGAAAAAACGTGTTCCGAACTCATTGCGGAAATCGCAGTCCGTAACGAAGCGGGCGCGGCAAACGCAGGGCGAAGCGCTACGGCGAAAGCGATATGAAGCTGAACCGGCGGGCGCGTCGTCCCGCGGAAAACTCCAGCGCGCTGAGCGACCTCGCGTTTTTGCTCATCGTCTACTTTATCGTGATTGCGGGATTCAACGCAAACAAGGGGTTTTTGATGAATCTGCCGGCGAAGGATTCTGCCCGCACGGTGCTGAAAGACGATTTGCTGCGTTTTGAGCTGGACGCGGCGGGAACGCTGCTGTTTCAAGGCGCGGCGGTGAACACCGCTCAGGTGAAGGACGCCATTGAGGCAGCGATTGCGGGGAATCCGAATATTGTCGTCGCGCTGAGCGTCGACCCTCAAACTCCGTGGCAGCAGGTGGTTTCGTTCGTGGAGCTCGCGCAAGGACTTGCGGTCGACTCATTTTCATTTTCTATGGCCAAGCAGTAAAGACCGTCGCTGTCTTGTTTGCCGTAAACGGCAAACGGCGCCTCGCTTTGCCCTTTGCCATTCTCCCGCTTTTCCCTCTGCCCTGCGGGTTTGCTTTGCAAACCCGGTAGCAAGCCGAAGGCTTGTGGCGTATACTCTCCGCACATACGCATACAGAAGGAGCACACTATGGATACTCGCATTGCGCAGATTCGGAATATCGGCGTCATTCCGGTCGTAAAGCTCGACGACGCCGCACGCGCCGCGCCGCTCGCGCGAGCGCTGAAGGACGGCGGCATTCCGGCGGCCGAAATCACCTTCCGCACCGCGGCGGCGGAAGCCGCTATCAAGGCGGCGGTCAGCGCCGTGCCCGACGCGCTTATCGGCGCGGGCACCGTAACGTCCGTCGAAATGGCGAAGACCGCGCTCGCGGCGGGCGCGGCGTTCATCGTCTGTCCGGGCTTTGACCCCGCGGTCGTCGATTTCTGCCTCGCGCAGCAGGCGCCGGTCTTTCCCGGCGTATCCACGCCGACCGAAATCATGGCGGCGCAGGTGAAGGGGCTGACTTGCCTCAAGTTTTTCCCCGCCGAACAAGCGGGCGGCGCGGCAATGCTGAACGCGCTGGCGGGACCCTTCCCCGACACGCTGTTCATTCCGACGGGCGGCGTCAGCGAGGCGAACCTCGGCGGCTATCTGAAGCTTAAAAACGTCGTCGCCTGCGGGGGAAGCTGGATGGTCAAGCCGGAACTCGTCGCGGCGGGCGACTGGGCGGGAATCAGCGCGCTCTGCCGCTCCGCCGTGAGGGCGTTGCACGGATTCGAGTTCGCGCACGTCGGCATAAACGCGAAGAGCGAAGCCGACGCTATCGGGACGGCGGTGCTCCTCGGCACGTTCGGCTTTTCGTCGGTTCCCGGCAGCAAGTCGATTTTCAGCGGCGCCGAGTTTGAGACGATGAAGCAGGACGGGCGCGGCACGAAGGGGCATATCGGAATCAGAACGCGGGACGTCGAGCGCGCGCTCGCTTACCTCGGAAAGCGCGGCTTCAAGCCGGTTATGGAAACCGCCTCATATACGGGCGAGGCGGGCAAAACCCCGCTGAAAATCGTCTATCTGGACAAAGAAATCAGCGGCTTCGCGTTCCACCTGGTGCGGGCATAGGCGTTCGGCGGCAGCCGAACGACAGAGTTTTCTGAAAAAACTCTGCATATAGGTCGGTGCGGGCAGCGTTCAAATTTCTTGAGGAGACAGGCGTTCCGCGTTGCCCGAAAGGGCAAGGTCCGAGTTCTCTGAAAGAACTCGGCAGATAGGTAAAACCGTGTACGGCACTTTCGCGGCATAGAGGCTTTGCCTATAGGTGAAAGCGTATAGGCTAGCGCCGACTGGGGCTGCCGAAATGGAGAGAAAGGGAGCGGGCAAAGCCCGTTCCCTTTCTTGTCTCATAGGGAAAGCGGTTTTGCCGCTTTCCCTATGACGGCGTACAGGCAAGATATGACGGTCAAATCCATGTATTACATAAAAATAGCAGGCATACGGGCAAAGTCTGACGTGCCCCGCGGCGGCGTTTTTGAGCCGCGCATAAAATTTTATGCGTCACTCAGAGGTTTTTATGAGTCACTCATAAAATTGTATGAGTCACTCAGAGGTTTTTATGGACCGCTCATAAAATCGTATGAGTCACTCAGAGGTTTTTATGGACCACTCATAAAATCGTATGAGTTACTCAGAGGTTTTTATGAGTCGCTCATAAAATCGTATGAGTGACCCGGAGGTTTTTATGAGCGGCTTAAAAATGAGTGCGGGCAGCTCGCGGGTGAGGGCGGACGGCACGAAAAACGGGGCAAGCCGTGCGCCGCTTTTGAATCGGGGCGGGCGAGTAAGCGTTGACAGAAACGGAAGGGAAGCGGTATAACAGGGCGTCGGACTGGCAGAGATGAAAGATATGCTGACAGAGCAGGGCGAGAGAATAGTTATGAAACGCAGGTATAGGATTGCTTTTGGCATACTGGCATGTATATCAATGAGCAGTATTGCGTGTAAGCAGGGTACTGATACTGGCGGTACTGCTGTAAGAAAAACGGTAATCATACAGCGTGGAGGCAGCTATTTCGCTACACTAGGTAGTGTGGACTGGAAGATAGAGGAATAAACACCTGACATGAATGGCGGCGATGAAGGAAGCGGTGAGCTTTGCGTAGCGCGTAGCGATTCCGCGCCAGCGTTTGAGGGCGCGGAAGACGTTT